>NZ_BAAALF010000076.1:0-36450 GCF_039528135.1 Kitasatospora nipponensis
GTGCGTACCGGGCCCAGCGGGCGCGCCCCGCGCGGGTGGTACGGGCCCGGGCCAGGCTGCCGGGTACCAGGGCGGCGGCGGCCTGGACCGCCACGGCGGGCACCGCCGCGCCCGCTCCGGCGGCCGCGCCGGGCACCCAGGACGGTGGGTCGCCCGCCAGGGAGAGGGCGGCCAGCGCCAGGAGCAGCCGGCGGCCGACCCCGAGCCGCACCGCGACGGTGCCGCTGGACCGCCCCTGCGCCCGGAGCAGGATCGCCGCCTCGGCCGCCCACCGGTCGACGGCGAAGCGGTGGCCCGGCGGCAGCATCCCCGGCGGGGCGGGTGGCAGGCGGTCGTCGAGCGGCACAGGGCCGTCGACGGGCGGGCGGTCGGCCCCGGAACGGACCCGCAGCTCATCGGTGCGGTGGGCGTCCCAGAGGTGGCGGTGCAGGTCGAGGCGGAACCGCCGGTCGGGCTGCGGGCTCGGATGTCGGCAGGCGCCGGTCCCGGGGTGGGACCCGTCCCACAGCGTGAGGCTGAGCCGTTGACCGGCGTCCGCCCAGGCCGGCGCGGTCCGGACCACCAGGTGCACCGGGCACCCGTCGTCCCGCCCCGCGGCGGCGTAGCGGGCCAGCGAGAGGGTCAGCCCCGGACGCAGCAGCCCGTCGGGGGCGATCCTCGGCAGGTGCCAGCGCAGCAGGTCGGGCACCAGCTGCCGGAGGTCGGCGCGGATCCGGGCGGCCAACTCCCCGCCGTGGGTGCGGGCCACCGAGCGCAGGTTCAGGTCGACGTCGAAGCCCGCGGCGGCGCAGGCCCCTGCCCAGTCCCCGGCACGGCGGCGGACGGTGGCGGTCTCGATCATGGTGGGTGGCACGGCGTACTCGCGCACGCGCTGCCACAGGGCGAGGCGGGAATCCCCGGCCGCGTTCTGAGTGAGCATCAGCACTCACCTTGCGCGGACGGGACCCCCGATCTGTGAACGGAGTCAGTGATCATCGCGGGCAGCCTAGCGCCCCTCGTGCCGGGCCGCCAGGCATTTGCGACCGGGCCGTCACCCGTCCCCGTCCGCGCCCCCTACGATGACCGCCATGAACTCAGGGGGACCGAACACCCAGCTCGTCGACGGCCGCTTCGAGCTCCTCGAACGGCTCGGTGGCGGGGGCATGGGGCTGGTCTGGCGGGCCCGCGACACCGTGTTGCACCGCGAGGTCGCGCTCAAGGAGGTGCGTCCGCCCGACCCGGGCGCGGCCGAGGCCGACCCGCAGGCCGCGAGCGTGCTGCGCGAGCGGGTGCTGCGCGAGGCCCGTTCGCTGGCCCGGCTGAACAACCCGCACGTGGTGACGATCTACCACATCGTGGACCGGCCCGAATTCCCGCACCCGTGGCTGGTGATGGAGCTGGTGACCGGCGGTTCGCTGCACGACCGGCTGGCGCGCGGGCCGCTGTCGCCGGCCGAGGCGGCCAGGCTCGGGCGAGGGGTGCTCTCCGCGCTGCGGGCCGCGCACGCAGCCGGTATCCAGCACCGCGACGTGAAGCCCGCCAACGTCCTGCTGCGTCCGGACGGCACGCCGGTGCTCACCGACTTCGGCATCGCCGCGCTGCGCGAGTCGACCAGCCTGACCACCACCGGCGGGCTGATCGGCTCGCCCGAGTACATCGCCCCCGAGCGGATCCGCGGGGAGGAGGGCAACCCGGCCTCGGACCTGTGGTCGCTGGGGATGATGCTCTACGTCGCCGTCGAGGGGCACCACCCGCTGCGCGGCGCCACCAGCCTGGCCACCCTCGCCGCCGTGCTCGACCGGCCGGTCCCGCCACCGGTGCGGTCCGGACCGCTGGGCCCGGTGCTCACCGCCCTACTGGTCCGCGACACCACCGCCCGCCCGGACGCCGAGCAGCTCGACCGGCTGCTCGCGGCGGCCGAGACGGCGGGCGGCGCGGGTAGCGGGGCGGGAAGCGGGGCGGGAAGCGGGGCGGGAGGCGGGGCGGGAGGCGCAGCGGACACAGCTGGTGCAGCGGACGGCGAAGTGGCGGACGGCACCCTGCGGTTGACCCCCCGCCCGGGCGTCGCCGCCTCCCCCACCCGCGTCGAGGACGTCCGTCCCGAGCCCGTCGCCCCCCGCCCGGTGGGACACCACGGGCGGCGCAGGGTGGTCCTGTCCAGCTGGGCGGCCGCCGTCTTCCTGACCGCCGCCGTGGCGTGGACGGTGCACTACGGCTACGGATACGGGCAGGACGACACGTCGAGCAGCACCCCGGTCACCGCCTCCCCCGAGCACCCGGGCCTGATCACCCCGCAGGGCGCGCGGTCGGTGGTCCAGGCGATGAGCCCGCAGCTGGGCGGCAGGCAGGTGGTGGAGTTCTGGCTCTCCGCCGACAACGCCTTCGCCCGGGCGCCCCTCAAGGACGACCCGAAGCTCTACGACAAGTTCACCTACCGCGGCGGGCGGACCACCCGCGATCCCAACGGCGGCGGCACGCTGTCCGGCGAGGGCCGGGTGGACCTCGACGCCGTCGCCTGGGACCGAGTGCCCGCGCTCCTGCAGCAGGCCTGGACCTCGCTGGGCATCGCGCACCCGACCGACGAGTTCGTCATCGTGCAGAACAACGTGTACGTCCCCGGGGCGGCGCTCATCGTCTACGTGAAGGACGCGCACGGCACCGCCTACCTGACGGCGAACCTCAACGGCGAGGTGCAGCAGACCAGTCCGCGGCAGTGACGTGCCGGTGAGGCGGCTGCGCCGCGGTGGTGCCGCGCTACCGACGACCGGTGGTGCCCGGTTGCCGCAGCGCGGTTAGGTAGTTCTACCGATGCCTCCCGTGGGCGAGGTCCGGGAGGATCGGTGCGCGGCGCCGGGGGCGGGGGCCGTGCAGCGCTCCCGCCACCACCGAGCTGCCGCCCACCGCTCGCCGGCCGTCGCCGGCCCCTGACTGACGGAACGCGGAGACACGCGACGCATGGGTATTCTCGGCTCGATCAAGGGCCTTTTCACGTTCAGCTACAACACCCTGGCCGACGCCCCCGCGCTGACCACCGAGCAGGAGCGCGGCCTCGCGCTCGGTGCGGTGTACGCGCTGGAGGGCGACCTGCCGATCAACGCCCTGACCATGGAGGCCGACGCCAGGACCGCCGCCAAGGTGCTGAAGGGCCCCTGGGGCGTGGTGGACACCGCCTCCGCCCGGGAGACCTACCGTTACCTGCTCGACTCCGGGCACCGCGGCGTCTACCAGGCGGTCCGCCCCTACCTCCAGGAGCTCGGGGCCGCCAAGAAGCGCAGCGAGTACGTCGCCGTCCAGCGGCGCGGGGTCGAGGAGTTGCCCGCGGTGGCGCAGCGGCACGGGGTCACCGGTGAGGAGGCCGTGCGCTACTTCAACGGCTACGCCAACACCATCTACGAGGTGGAGCGCACCCTGCCCGAGCAGTACCCGGCGTCGATCGCCGGGTGGGACGCGGCCCGGGTGGTCCACGTCAGCCGACTCTTCCTGGACGCCGGTTTCGTCGAGCCGGTCGAGGCCTGGGCGGCGATCGCGCAGGCGGTGCAGCTCGCGCGCGCCGAGCACACCTCCTGGGCCGACTTCAACGCCGGCTTCATCTTCGGGCGGGCGCTCTGGCAGATGGGATCGGGCGGGCCGGACGCGGAGCGGATCGCGCGGGACGTCTCGACGTTCCAGCTCAACTCCGAGCGGCTGCTGACCCGCGAGGACAGCCCCTGGGCCCGGCTCACCTGGTAGCCGAAGGGTCCGCCGGTGGCCCCGAGCAGGGCCCGAGGAGGGCCCCGCGTCACACCGGCCCGAGCAGCGCGCGGGTGAGGCTGGCCCGGTTGGGCACGCCGAGCTTGCGGTAGATCCGGCCCAGGTGGCTGTCGATGGTGCGCACGCTGAGCACCAGGGCGCCGGCGATCTCGCCGCTGGTCAGCCCGGTGCTGGCGAGGCGGGCGATCTCCCGCTCCCGCGCGGTGAGCGTGGCCAGCGCCTCGTCGAGGGGTCCCGCACCCTGTCCCTGCCCCTGGCCCTCTCCCTGCCCCTGGTGTCCCTGCCCCTGCCCCTGCGCGGCGAGCCGCTCGCGCTGCTGGGCCACCTCGTCGGCGAGCCGGCCCGACCCGCACTGCCGGGCCAGCAGCGCCGCCCTCTCCAGCCGGTCGGCCACCTGGTCACCGCGTCCGGCGTCCAGGGCGAGCACGGCCGCCGCGAGCAGGGTCCGGGCGACCTCGACGCGCTCACCGCCGGCGGCGAAGTGCGCGCTCGCCTCCTGCGCGCTGAGCAGGGCCTGCTCGGTCTCCCCGCGCAGGGCGTGCGCCCGCATCCGCGCGCGCACCGCGAAGCCGAGCCGGCTCGCGGAGGGGAGCTGGTCGACGCTGCGCCGCGCGAGGCGCGCCCAGTGCTCGACCGCGTCCCCGTCGCCCTCGGCCTGGGCGATCTGCGCCAGGGCGTCGCAGAAGCGGGTGCGGCGCCAGGTGGTGAGCCGCGGCAGCTCGGTGCCGCCGGCCGCGTCCAGCAGCAGCCAGCCGGCGCGGGTCGGGTCCCCGGTGAGCAGCACGACGCCGGCGACCAGGCAGCGCACACCGACCGCCCAGCCGGGTGACTGCCCGTCGGCGATGGCCGCGGCCCGGTCGGCCAGCACCACGACCTCCCGCGGGTCACCCGCGCCGCCGCGCCAGAGCAGCGCCTCGGAGCGGAACACCGCCAGGCCGGCCCGCGTCGCGGGGTTGCCGGCGCGCTCCACCGGCGGGCCGGCCTCGTCCAGGGTGGCCAGGGCGCCGCACAGGTTGCCGGCCCGCAGCTGGGTGTTGGCCAGGCTCATCAGCATCTTCGGGCGGACGTACGTCTGCCCGGTGCGCCGGGACAGCGCCGCGCCCCGCGCCAGGTGCCGCTCGGAGTCGGCCAGCCGGCCCAGCATCCCCTCGGTCATGCCGAGTTGGTAGGCCGCCTCCAGGTTGGTCAGCAGCGTGGTGTCCGAACTGGCGTCGAGGAGTTCGGCCGCCCTGGCCACCCGCGTCCGGGCGGTGGCCAGGTCGGCGGTGAACAGGTGGCCCAGCGAGGCCTGGGCCAGCGCGTTGGCCTCGCCGACCCGGTCGTGGTGCCGGCGGGCGATCGCCGCGCCCGTCTCGGCGTGCTGCCGGGAGGTGGCGAAGTCCTGGAGGTCGTAGGCGTAGTCGGCGAGTTCGGCGTGCAGGGCGGCGGCCGTCGCGGAGTCCTGGTCGGCCAGTGCGGTGAGCCCGGCGCGGGCGATCGCCCCGGCCTCGGTGAAGCGGCCGAGCTGCCGCTCCACCCGGCTGGCGTCGGCCAGCGCGGTCGGGCCGCCCTGGTGCGCCGGGCGGCCCGGTCCTGCGGTGCGCAGGGCGTCGAGCAGCGCGCGGGCCTGCGGCGCGTCCCCGCTCAGCAGCCGGGTCTGGGCGAGCAGGACCCGCGCCTCGTGCCAGTGCGGCTCCCCCTCGCGCAGCAGGCAGAGCGCGGCTTGCAGGTACTCGGCCGCGGTGGCGGGCGAGCTGTGCAGCGAGTCGCGGGCGGCGGCGATCAGGGTCGTCACGTGCTCGGGACGGCCCGGGTCGGCGGCCCGCACGATGTGGTGCGCGCGCCTCGCGATCGGCGCCGCCCGCGCGGCCAGCACGAGTTCGGCGGCGCGGTGCAGGGCGAGCCGGCGGCTGGGTTCGAGTCGCTGGTAGACGACCTGACCGATCGCCTTGTGACGCAGCGTCAACTGTGCGGCCGTGTCGGCCGGACGGACCAGGTCGAGGCGGGCCAGGGTGTCCAGGGCGGGCAGCGTCTCGGTCATCTCCAGGCCGGCGACCGCGGCCAGCAGCTCCGGGTGGCACGGCTCGCCGAGCACCGCCGCGGCCTGCACCACGGCGAGCGCGGTGCCGTCCAGCTCGGCCAACTCGCCCAGGACGGCCAGGGTCGCGTCGGCACCCGCCTCTCCCCCGGCGGCGAGGATCTTGAGGTACTGCGGGTTGCCCAGGCTCGCGCGCTGGACCTCCTCGGCCTCGGGGTGGTCGCCGAGCAGCGCCAGGCCCTGCTCGCGGGAGAGCGGTCCCAGCCGGCGCACGTCGAGCAGGCCCGCGGAGGCGGCGCGGGCGAGCACGGCGGCCAGCGCGGGCGAGAGCTGGCGCTGGCGGTAGGCCGGCAGGCAGAGCACCGGAGCGGTGGCGACCAGGTGGAGCAGCCGCTCCACCTCCGCGATCCGGTCGGCGGCCAGCAGGTGCAGGTCGTCCAGGGCGACCAGCGTGGCCTCCCCCGGGACCGGTTCGGGCAGGTCGAAGCCGTGCCGGCCGTGCACCGTGACCACCCGGATCCCAGCGGCCCGGGCGTGCGCGGTCGCCGTCGACAGCAGCGCGCTCTTGCCGATGCCCGGCTCCCCGACCAGCGCGATCGCCCCTCCGCGCCCCGCGCCCAGCCCCTCCAGCGCCGCCAGCAGTTCCTCGGTCTCGGCCGCCCGGCCCACCAGCCGCGGAGCACCGGGGGCCGGCGCACGGGACCCGGTCGCCGCCTCGCCCGCCCACGGCGGCGGCGCGGGTGGTGCGCAGTGACTCCACGGATCGTCAGACATGGACCGCAGAGTAGTCGCCCGCGCCGACGCCCCCGTCCGACGGCCCGCGGGGCAGGAGGTGCGGGGCGGGAGGTGCGGGGCCCGCAGGCTGCGCGTCCGTGACCGGCCCCCGGGGGCGGGCGTGTTGATCTACAGTTCTGCGGGACGGTTTCCGTCCCGTGACGTTCTGATCTGAGGGGAGTCAAAGTCATGTCGACCGAGACGTTCGAGTTCCAGGTGGAAGCGCGCCAGCTTCTGCAGATGGTGATCCATTCGATCTACTCGAACAAGGACGTGTTCCTGCGCGAGCTGATCTCCAACGCCTCGGACGCGCTGGACAAACTGCGACTCGAAGCCCTGCGCGACGACTCGCTGGGCGCGGACGTGGCCGATCTGCACATCGAGCTGGAGGCCGACCAGGAGGCCCGCACGCTCACCGTGCGGGACAACGGCATCGGGATGTCGTACGACGAGGTGATCCAGCTCATCGGGACGATCGCCCGGTCCGGCACCGCGAAGTTCGCGCAGGAGCTGAAGGCGGCCCAGGACCTGGACTCCGCCGGGGGCCTGATCGGCCAGTTCGGCGTCGGGTTCTACTCCAGCTTCATGGTGGCGGACGAGGTCGTCCTGCTGACCCGGCGGGCCGGCGAGAGCCAGGGCACCCGCTGGGTGTCGAGCGGCGAGGGGACCTACACGCTGGAGACGGTCGAGGACGCGCCGCAGGGCACCTCGGTGACCCTGGTGCTGCGGCCCGCGGACACCGAGGACCAGCTGCACGACTACACCTCCGCCTGGAAGATCCGGGAGATCGTCAAGCGGTACTCCGACTTCATCACCTGGCCCATCCGGATGGCCGCCGCGCCGGCCACCGCTCCCGCCGCGGGGTCGGAGGGCGAGGAGGAGGGCGAGGCCGCCGCCCCGCGCGAGCCGGAGACCCTCAACTCCATGAAGGCGCTCTGGGCACGCTCGCGGGACGAGGTGAGCGCCGAGGAGTACCACGAGCTGTACAAGCACATCAGCCACGACTGGATCGACCCGCTGGAGACGGTCCGCCTCCAGGCGGAGGGCACCTTCGAGTACCAGGCGCTGCTGTTCATCCCCTCGCACGCGCCGCACGACCTCTTCACCCAGGGCTACCAGCGCGGCATCCAGCTCTACGTGAAGCGCGTCTTCGTGATGGACGACTGCGAGGAGCTGATGCCCCCGTACCTGCGCTTCGTCAAGGGCGTGGTCGACGCGCAGGACCTCTCGCTCAACGTGTCGCGCGAGATCCTCCAGCAGGACCGCCAGATCCAGTTGATGCGACGCCGCCTGGCGAAGAAGATCCTCTCCACCGTCAAGGAGTTGATGGCCGGCTCCCCCGAGCGCTACACCACCTTCTGGCGCGAGTTCGGCCGCGTCCTCAAGGAGGGGCTGCTGAGCGACACCGACAACCGCGACGCCATCCTCGCCGTCTCCTCCTTCGCCTCCACCCACGACCCGGAGGCGCCGACCACGCTGAAGAGCTACGTCGAGCGGATGAAGGAAGGGCAGGAGCACGTCTACTACCTGACCGGCGAGAGCCGCAAGGCCATCGAGAACTCCCCGCACATGGAGGCGTTCCAGGCCAAGGGCATCGAGGTCCTGCTGCTCACCGACCCGGTCGACGAGGTCTGGGTCGAGGCCGTGCCGGCCTTCGAGGGCAAGCAGCTGCGCTCCGTCGCCAAGGGCGAGCTCGACCTCGACTCCGAGCAGGAGCAGGAGGCCGAGGGCGAGCGGGAGCAGCGCCAGCAGCAGTTCGCGGGGCTGCTGACCTGGATGAGCGACAAGCTGAGCGAGGACGTCAAGGAGGTCCGGCTCTCGTCGCGGCTGACCGTCTCACCGGCCTGCGTCGTCTCGGACACCCACGACGCGACGCCGGCACTGGAGGCCATGTACCGCGCGATGGGCCAGGAGCTCCCGCCCACCAAGCGCATCCTCGAACTCAACCCCGGCCACCCGCTGGTCAGCGGCCTCAACCAGGCCCACACCGAGCGGGCGGAGGACGGGCGCCTGGCCGAGACCGCCGAACTCCTCTACGGCCTGGCCCTGCTCGCCGACGGCGGCCAGCTCGGCGAGCCGGCCCGCTTCGTCAAGCTGATGGCGAGTCACCTCGAACGCGCCCTCTAGGAGCGAGGCCTGACCTTCCGTCGGCCGATCCACTGAGGCGACCGCCCGGGCGGGGCCGAGGAGCGAACCCGCTCCCCGGCCCCGCCCGGGTCGTCTCAGTCGACGCAGAACTCGTTGCCCTCGATGTCCTGCATCACGATGCACGAATCGGTGCCGTCGTACAGCAGTCGCACGCGGACCGCGCCGAGCGGGATCAGTCGGGCGCATTCGGCTTCGAGGGCGGCGAGGCGTTCTTCGCCCACGAGTCCGGTGCCGACGCGCACGTCGAGGTGCAGCCGGTTCTTGACGACCTTGCCTTCGGGGACGCGCTGGAAGTACAGCCGCGGGCCCACGCCCGAGGGATCGCCACAGGCGCACCACGAGCCCCGGTCCTCGGCGGATCGGGAGCGTTCGTAGTCGTCCCAGGTGGCGAAACCCCCTGGTGGCGGCGGTACGACGTACCCCAACACCTCGCACCAGAAACGGGCGAGGCGCTCGGGTTCCGCGCAGTCGAAGGTGACCTGGAACTGCTTGATCGATGACATGGGCGCACGATAACAGGGGGGTTCCTGCTGTCCATCTCGCGGTGGGGATCCGCCCGTTGGCGGGAGGACGGGCCTGCGGTCCGGCCCTTTACGTGCGCCGTATCGATCACGGCGCATCATGGAGTGGAGAACGGTCTTCCGGCAGCTTTCGACACGAACCGCAGGTGGGTCTGTCATGAGCGAGAATTCGGTGCCCCCGCCGCTTCCCCCGCACCCTCCACACCCTCCCGCGCCGCCGCATCGGCACGGGGCTCGCGGGTACCTGGTGCTCCTGGCGGTGACGGTGGTGGCCGTGGCGGCGGGGGTCGGGGTCGGCCGGGCGGCCTGGCAGCCGCAGGCCGGTCTGACGCCGGCCGGTGGGGGTGGCGCCGGCGTCGCCGGGGCCACGGACGTGTCCGCCGCGGTCGATCCGACGCTGGTGGTCATCAACACCACGCTCGGTTACCAGGGCGCCCGGGCGGCCGGTACCGGGATCGTGCTCAGCTCCAGCGGTGAGATCCTCACCAACAACCACGTGATCAACGGCGCGACCGCGGTCACCGCGACCGACGTCGGCAACGGCCGCACGTACACGGCGACCGTGACCGGCTACGACCGCACCACCGACCTCGCGGTCCTCCAGCTCCAGAACGCCTCCGGCCTGGCGACCGCCAAGCTCGGCGACTCCTCGAAGGTGGCGGTCGGCGACCAGGTGACCGCGATCGGCAACGCCGGCGGCACCGGCAGCGTGACGGCGGCCGGCGGCACCGTGACCGCGCTCGACCGGTCCATCAGCGCCAACGACGACGGCAGCGGGACGACCGAGCTTCTGACCGGGATGATCCAGGTCGACGCCGACGTGCAGCCCGGCGACTCCGGCGGCTCGCTGGTCGACTCCGGTGGCGCCGTGATCGGCATCGACACCGCCGGCTCCGAGCCCACCCGCGCCGGTCAGCAGCAGGCGGCGCCCCAGGGGTTCGCGATCCCCATCGACACGGCGCTGCCGGTCGCCCGTCAGATCGTGGCGGGCCAGGCCGGCGCCGGCGTCCACCTCGGGGCGACCGCCTTCCTCGGGGTGGAGGTCGCGACGGCCTCGGCCACCGACACCGGCACCGGCACCGGCACGGACTCGGGTGCACCGGTCGCGGGCGTGGTCTCCGGCTCCCCCGCCGCGCAGGCGGGGCTCACCGGCGGCGACCGGATCACCGCCGTCGACGGCACGCCGGTCGGTGACCCGGCCGCGCTGAGCACGATCCTGGCGGGTCACGGCGTCGGCGACCGGCTGACCGTCCAGTGGACCGACGCCGACGGGGCGGCGCACAGCGCCACCGTCACCGCGGTCAGTGGGCCGGCGGGCTGAGGACCGCCCGGGCGGGAACGGTGATCGCCTCCGGCCGGGCAGCTCGGCGGGAGGCGATCATGTCGGCGGGCCGTCAGCCGGCCGTCACCGCGCCGCCGGCTCCGCCGCCAGGTCGCGGCGGCGGCGGCCGATCGCGTCGGGGTCCCAGCCCGGGTGGGGGACGGAGGCCAGCAGCAGGCGGGTGTACGGGTGCCCGGGGTCGGCCAGCAGGTCGGCGACGGGGCGGTGTTCCACGGTCCGGCCCCGGTACATCACCAGCGCCTCGTCGCAGACGTAGCGGACCACCGCCAGGTCGTGGCTGACGAAGACCAGGCCGATGCCGGTCTCCCGGCGGATGTCGCAGAGCAGGTTGAGGACCTGCGCCTGCACCGAGACGTCCAGCGCCGAGACCGCCTCGTCCAGCACCAGCACGGCCGGCTCGACCGCCAACGCCCGGGCGATGGCTGCTCGTTGGCGCTGGCCGCCGGAGAGGTGGCGGGGCAGCGCGGCGGCCTCGCGCTCGCCCAGGCCCACCTGGGCCAGCAGTTCGCGCACCCGCTCGGCGCGGACCGTGGCATCGGTGCAGCCGTGCAGCCGCAGCACGCCGGCCAGGGTGGCCCCGATGCTGATCCGGGCGTCCAGCGAGAGGTAGGGGTCCTGGAAGACGATCTGCACGGCCTTGGCACGGGCCAGCCGGGCGGCGCGGCCGCGGGTGCGGGCGGCGAGCGGGGCGCCCTGGAGCAGGATCCGTCCCTCGTCGGGCTGTTCGAGGCCCACCAGCATCCGGGCGGTGGTGGTCTTGCCCGAACCGGACTCGCCGACGATGCCGAGGGCTCCGCCGGCGTGCAGCGCGAAGGAGAGGTGGTCGACGGCGACCAGCCGGCCGCCGCCGCTCTGGTAGGTCTTGCGCAGGCCGTCGGCCTGCAGGAGCGGAACCGCGGTGGTGCTCAAAGCTCCTCCTCGTGCAGTTCGTCGGCGAGGTGACAGGCGACCAGCCGGGGAGCGGCGGAGCCACCCGCCGGGTCGACCGCTGCCGGGCCGACCGGGGCCGGGCCGACCGGCACCAGCGGCGGCGGGGACTGGTCGCAGAGCCCGGGGCGGGCGAAGGCGCAGCGGGCGGCGAAGGCGCAGCCGGGTGCGCTCTCCAGCAGGCCCATCGGCACCCCGGGGATGGGGGTGAGCCGGGTGGGCTCGCCGTGCAGCGGCGGGGAGGAGCCGAGCAGGCCGGCGGTGTAGGGGTGGCGGGGTGCGGCCAGCAGGTCGGCGGCGCCGGCGCTCTCCACGATCCGGCCCGCGTACATCACGTAGACCCGGTCGCAGCAGGCGGCGGCGAGGTCGAGGTCGTGGGTGATCAGCAGCAGGCCCAGGCCGCGTTCGCGCTGCAGGGTGCGCAGGATGGCCATGATCTCGGCCTGGGTGGTGACGTCCAGGGCGGTGGTGGGCTCGTCGCAGAGCAGCAGCTCGGGGTCGGCGGTGAGCGCGCCGGCGATCATGACGCGCTGGAGCATGCCGCCGGACATCTGGTGCGGGTACTGGCGCAGGTGCCGCGGCGGGTCGGGCAGGCCGACCGCGCCGAGCAGTTCCAGCGCGCGGGCCTCGGCGGCCGCCCGGCTGCGGCCACCGGCCAGCCGCAGGGCCTCGGTGAGGAAGTCACCGACGCGGCGGACCGGGTTGATGCCCGCCCGCGGGTCCTGGAAGATCATCGACGCCTTGCCGGTGCGCACCTCGCGCAGCGTCGCGGCGTCCGCCCCGACCAGGCCGCGGCCGGCCACCAGGACCTGGCCGCCGGTGCTCGCGCCGGCCGGCAGCAGGCCCAGGGCCGCGCGGGCGGTCACCGACTTGCCGGAGCCGGACTCGCCGACCAGGGCCACGGCCTCCCCGGCGGCGACCCGCAGGCTGACGGCGTCCAGGATCGGACGGGCCGTGCCGGGCAGGGTGACGGTGAGGTCGCGGTAGTCGAGCAGGGCAACGCCCGTGTCGGATGACGGTGAGGACGGTGGGGACTGTTCGAACGGCGGCATCAGGATTCCCTCCCCGCGAGCCGGTCGCCGAGGTGCTCCCCGACGACGTTGAAGGCGACCACCACGAGCACGACCGCGACGGCCGGCACGATCGCGGAGAGCGGCTGGCCCTGGAGGACGGCCGCCTGGCTCCGGTTGATCATCGCGCCCCAGTCGGGGGTCGGCGGCTGGACGCCGAGTCCCAGGAAGGAGAGCGCGGCCAGGTCGAGCAGGGCGTAGCCGAAGTTGACCGTCGACTGGGCCAGCACGGTGGGCACGATGTTGGGCAGCAGCCGGCGCAGCGCCACGAAGAGGGCCGAGTGGCCCTGTACCCGGTAGGCGGCGATGTACGGCCGCACCTTCTCCTGGGCGGTCAGGCTGCGCACCAGCCGTGCGGTGTACGGCATGTAGGCGACCGCCATGGCCAGCACCGGCGCCCCGAGCCCCTTGCCGAACAGCGCGACGGCGAGGATCGCCAGCAGCAGCGCCGGGAAGGCGAAGAGGATGTCCAGCACCCGTCCGACCAGGGTGTCCACCCAGCCGCCGCGCCAGGCGGTGAACAGGCCCACCGCCGTGCCCAGGACGGTGGAGAAGATCACCACGGCCAGCGGGCCGACCAGGCTGGTCCGGGTGCCCTCGACGAGCGCGGAGAAGGTGTCGTGGCCGCCGGTGTCGGTGCCGAGCCAGTGCTCGGGGCCCGCGCCGGCCAGGATGCCGCTCAGGTCGCCGCGGGTCGGGTCCAGCGGGGCGAGCCACGGCGCGAGGAGCGCGACCAGCACGAACAGGGCCAGGATCAGCAGGCAGGCGGACAGCAGCGGGCCGCCACCGAGCCGGCGCAGCCGCGCCAGCGATGTCGAGGCGCTCATCGGGCTCCTCCAGCGGCGCTCACGCGCGGGTCGATCAGCGGATGGAGCAGGTCCACGACGGTGTTGACGACGACGAAGGCGGCGACCACCAGCAGCACGATCGCCTGCACGACCTGGAAGTCCAGCTCGTCGACGCACTGCACCAGCAGCGAGCCGACCCCGGACATCCCGAAGGCGGTCTCCACGATCGCGGTGCTCACCAGCATCCCCGAGACCAGCAGCCCGCAGACGGTGGTGATCGGGCCGAGCGCGTTGCGCAGCACGTGGCGGCGGATCACGGTGCGCCGCGGCACCCCGCGGCTGAGCGCGACCTCCACGTGTTCGCGGCGCAGCTCGTCGAGCATCGCCGAGCGGGTCACCCGGGTGACCAGCGCCATGAAGGTCACCGAGAGGGCGACCGCGGGCAGCACCACGTGGTGCAGCCGGTCCAGGATCCCGGTGCCGTTGCCGATGGTGGGGAACCACCCCAGCCGTACCCCGAAGACCGACCGCAGGGCGATCGCGGCGACGAAGGAGGGCACCGCGGCGCCGACCGTCACCAGCAGCAGCACCGCGGAGCCGGTCCGGGTGCCGCGGCGCAGGGCGCCGACGATGCCGGCGCCGATGCCCACCACGGCGATCATCACGGTGGCGACGCCGACCAGCAGCAGGGTGGCCGGCAGGCGGGACCCGAGCACCTCGCCGACGCTCTGGTGGAAGAGGTAGGAGCGGCCGAAGTCGCCGTGCAGCACGCCGTCCAGCCAGTGCCAGTAGCGCACCGGGAAGGGGTCGTCGAAGCCGTACTGGTGGCGGATCGCGGCGAGCTCCGCGGGGCTGGGGCTGCGGCCGCGGACCAGGAAGCTCGCCGGGTCGCCGGGTGCCAGGTAGAGCGAGGAGAAGACCAGGAAGGAGGTGACCAGCAGGGTCAGCGCCATGCCCAGCAGCCTGCGCAGCGCCGACCGGCCTGCCCGCAGGGCGGCGGCGGGCGTCATCCCTTGGCCCCGATCTGGGCGGCCCACGGGTAGTAGAGGTAGGCGATGGACGGCTGGACGCCGGTGATCCGCTTGCCGAGGAAGACGCTGACCGGCTCGGTGTACAGCGGCAGCCACGGCAGCTTGGTCATCGCGATCTGCTGCACCTGCTGGGTGGCGGCGGCGTGCGCGGCCGGGTCGTAGGCGCCGACCGCCTGGTCGACGGCCTTGTCGAAGTCCGGGTCGGACCAGTTGCCGTAGTTGCTGAACGCGCCGGTCTGCAGCGAGCCGTACATGTCCAGCGGGTCGGTGATGGAGGTGTACCAGAAGGTCAGGAAGAGGTCGATGCCCTCGCGCGCGGCCGGGTCGGTGAAGAGCGCGGTGTACTTGTCGGCTGAGATGGTGTCGATCTCCGGCTTGAGGCCGATGTCGGTGGCGGCCTGCGCGACGGCCTGGGTGATGATCGTGGTCTGCGAGTCCAGCGGGCTGGTCGCGATCACCACCTTCTGGCCGGTCACCCCGGCCTGCTGGGCCAGCGTCTTGGCCTTGGCCGGGTCGTAGGGGTAGGCGGGCAGCGCCTTGCGGGCGTCGGCGGCGGCCGAACCGGGGGCGCCGTTCCAGGTGTTGCCGGTCACCAGGGAGTCGGCCACCTCGCCCACCCCGCCGGCGCCGGCGGCCACGATGCCCTTGCGGTCGATCGCCATCAGCAGCGCCTGGCGCACCCGCGGGTCGCCGAGCGGGCCCTTGAGGTTGTTGACCACCTCGTCGGCGACCGTGGTGTTCTGGCCGAAGTAGAGCGTGCCGGCGGAGCTGGCGCGCAGTTGGCCGTACGCGTCCGGGGGCACCATCCAGCCGCCGTCCACCTCGCCGGTGCGGAAGGCGTTGACGCGGGTGGTCGGGTCGGACAGGAAGACGAACTTCACCTCGGCGGACTTGGCCTTGAGGTCCGGGTTCCAGTAGTCGTCGAAGCGCTTGATCACCAGCGACTGGCCCGAGGTCCAGGAGGAGAACGAGAACGGGCCGGTGCAGTTGACGCCGTCGGCGGGGTTGCCGTAGTCCTTGCCGTCCTTGGCGAGGGTGGCGGCGGACTCCACGGTGCCGGGGCTGGCGGCCATGTACTTGTTGAAGGTGGAGTCGGGCGTCTTGAGGGTGACGGTGACCTCCATCGCCCCCGTCCTGTCGACCGACTGCACGTTGCGGTACGGGTAGGTCCAGTCACCGGCCACCGCGGGGTCGAGGTTGCGGCGCAGCGAGGCGACCACGTCGTCGGCGGTCAGCACGGTGCCGTCGTGGAAGTGCACGCCCGGGCGGATCTGGTAGACCCAGCTGGTGGGCGTCGGGTTGCTGAACGAGGTCGCCAGGCTCGGCGAGGTGGTCAGGTCCGGGTTCCAGCGCAGCAGGCTCTCGCAGACGTTGGCGAGGATCTGGTTCGGCGGGAAGTCGAAGGAGTACGCGTAGTCGATCGAGGTGGGCTCGGCGAAGAGCGACCAGGTGAACGAGTCGATGCCGCCGGCGGCGACGGGCGTGGTGGCCGTCAACTCGTACGCGGCACCGGCGGCGCCGTCGGGGTGGGCGACGCCGCTGCACGCGCTGGTGGCGAGCGCGGTGGCCGCGACGGCGCCGACCAGCAGGCGGCGCGGGGCGGTTCTGGAGCGGGCGACCGGCATGGGGGGTACCTCCGGGGGTGCGCTGTGGGGGTGCGGGGAGAGGGGTGCGGGGGTCCGGCTCAGACGGTGACGGCGTCGGTGGCGGTGGCAGTGGCGGTGTCATTGGCGGTAGCGGCGGTGTAGACCGCTCGTCCGTCGAGGTAGGTGCGCAGGACCCGGGTCCGGCCGATCTCCTCGGCCGGGTGCGCGAACGGGTCGCGGTCCAGGACCACGAGGTCGGCGAACTTGCCCACCTCGATGGTCCCGGTGACGTCGTCCTGGTGGTTCACCCAGGCGCTTCCCGCGGTGTACGCGGTCAGCGCCTGGGCCAGCGTCAGGGCCTGCGCGGGGTAGAAGGGTTCGCGCGGCCGGTGGTCGTCCGAGGCGTTGGGCGCGTCCACCGGCACCGCCCGGTTGACGGCGACGTGGATGCCCCAGAGCGGGTTGGGGCTGCTCACCGACCAGTCGCTGCCGGCCACCAGACGGGTGCCGGCCCGCTGCAGGTCCCCGAACGGGTACTGCAGGGCGGAGCGTTCCGGTCCCAGGAAGGGGATCGTCAGCTCGTCCATCTGCGGCTCGTGGGCGGCCCAGAGCGCCTGGATGTTGGCGGCGGCCCCCAACTCGGCGAAGCGGGCGATGTCCTGCGGGTGGACCACCTGAAGGTGCGCCAGGTGGTGGCGGTTGTCGGTCTCGCCGTTGGCCGCCCGGGCGGCGGCCAGGGCGTCGAGCGCCTCGCGCACGGCGCGGTCGCCCAGCGCGTGGAAGTGCACCTGGAAGCCGGCCCGATCCAGCGCGCAGACCGCCTCGGTGAGGATCTCGGGGCCCACGAAGGTGAGTCCGGAGTTCGCCGTGGGGCAGCCGCAGCGGTCCAGGTAGGGCTCCAGCATGCTGGCGGTGAAGTTCTCGGCGATGCCGTCCTGCATGATCTTCACGGTGGTGGCGGCGAACCGGCCCACCCGCCCGGTGCGCCGGCGCTCCTCCAGCTCGGGCAGCTGCTCCAGCCCGCGCTCGCGGTCCCACCACAGCGCGCCGACCACCCGCGCCTGGAGCGAGCCGTCGGCCGCCGCGCCGCGGTAGACCTCGAAGTTGTCCGGGTTGCCGGGGAAGGCGCCGATCATGGCGTCCTGCCAGCTGGTCACCCCGAGCGAGAAGAGGTGCTCCTGGGCGACGAGCAGGCCCGCCCGTGCCTCCTCGGGGGTGGCGACCGGGACGTGGGCGGCGACCAGGTCCATCGCGCCCTCCTGGAGGGTGCCCGCCGGGGTGCCGTCCGCCTCCCGCTCGATCCGGCCGTCGGCCGGGTCGGGGGTGTCGCGGTCCACGCCGGCGCGCCGCAGCGCCGCCGAGTTGACCCAGGCGCCGTGGCCGTCCCGGTTGGTGAGCAGCACCGGCCGGTCGGGCACCACCGCGTCCAGCATCGCCCGGGTGGGCACGCCGCCGGGGAAGACGTCCATCGACCAGCCGCCGCCGCAGATCCACTCCCGGTCGGGTTTGGCCTGCGCGTAGGCGGCGACCACCGCGAGGTAGCCGTCCACCGAGCGCTGCGCGGAGAGGTCGCAGCGCAGCATCTGGACGCCGGCCACCGCCGGGTGCACGTGGGCGTCCTGGAAGCCGGCCACCAGCAGGCCGCCGGCCAGGTCGACGACCTCGGTGGACTCGTCGGCCAGCAGCCGCACCGCCGCCTCGTCGGTGACGGCCAGGATCCGCCCTCCGCCGATCGCCACCGCGGCGTCGACCGGCGCCTGGGAGGTGCCGGTGAAGACCCGGCCCCCCACGAAGACGGTGTCGACCTGCGGCCTAGTGTGTGCCATCAACGGTTCCTCCGGCTCGGCGGGCGAGCCCGCACCGCGTGTTGTTGAGGAGGAGTGAACGGCAGCGCAACACCGTTGTCAACAGTGTTGCGCCAACTCACCCGGACCTCGCTAGACTGAGCGCACCATGTCGAAGCCATCCGTAACCCCCGCCCGTACCAAGCGCGTCGGCTCCCAGCTGACGCCCGAGGCGATCATCGAGGCGAGCCTGCGCATCGCCGCCCGCGGCAGTGCGGACGCCTTCACGGTCCGCCGCCTCGGCGAGGAGCTCGGAGCCGACCCGACCGCGATCTACCGGCACTTCCGCGACAAGGACGAGCTGCTGCTCTCCGTCGCGGACCGGACCCTGGGCGAGGTCCTGGACAGCATTCCCGCAGGTCTGGGCTGGCAGGACCGGCTGCGGGCACTGGCCGCCGGCTCGCTGGCGGTCGCGCTCAAGTACCCCTCGGTCAGCGCGGCCATGGCCAGCCGCACCACCCGGCGCAGCAACGAGTTCCGCATCGTCGAGCTCATCCTCGGCGCGGTCACCGAGGCCGGCCTGGACGGCGCCGACGCCGCCGTCCACTACCGGATGGTCGGCGACTCGCTGCTGGCCTACGTCGGCCAGCGGGCCGCCTACCTGCTCTTCGACCCCGACGTGCGGGCCGGCGACGAGTCCTCCTGGAACCGCGAGTACCGGCTGGTCGACGCCCAGGGGTTCCCGCACATCTCCCGCCTGGGCCAGCAGCTGGCCGAGGTGACGCACGACCAGATCTTCCAGGCCAGGGTCGAGGCGCTGATCACGGCGATCGAGCAGCGAGCCCGGACCGTCCGGGAAGCCTGAAAGCACAGCAACCCCCCCCCAGAGCTACTTCCGTACTCGCCCCAGCAGTGAGCGCAACAGTGTTGACAACACTGCTGCGCTAGCGCTTCACTCCCCTGCATCCCCCCTCACGCTCCATCCCCCACGAGATGAGGCACCACATGCACCGCGCACCCAACTCCCCTGCGGGTCACGGCAACCGAGCCAACCTTCCGGAGCCGCTGCGGGCGGTCTTCGCCACCCACGCCGAGGCGCGGCGGCGCCGGATGCCGGTGGCGGAGGTCGCCGGCGAGCAGGCCGAGCGCGCCGAGCGCTCGATCAGCCGCCGCCGGCTGCTGGGCGCCACCGGGGCGCTCGCCGCCACCGCGGCCGTCCCCGCCGGGCTGCTCAACCCGACCCGGGCCGCCGCCGCGACGGCGCCGCGGATCGTGGTGGTCGGCGCGGGCCTGGCCGGGCTGCGCTGCGCCCACCAGCTGTGGAACCGGCCCAAGCCGGTCGCCGCCACCGTCTACGAGGCGGACACCAGCCACCTCGGCGGCCGCTGCTGGTCCCTGCGCGGGTTCTTCGCCGGCGGCCAGGTCGCCGAGCACGGCGGGTCCTTCATCAGCTCGACCGACAAGTCTGTCCTCAGCCTGGCGAACAGCCTGGGCCTGCGGCGCGAGTATGCCAACGGCGGCGCCCTCGACTCCGGCGACTACGCCGCCTGGATCAACGGCGGCCCGTACGGCAGCGACCAGCAGCAGAGCGACTGGACCGCCCACGCGTTCGCCGCCTTCAGCGCCTCCTACCAGGCGATCGGCACGCCGCGCTACGACAACCACACCGCCGAGGCCTTCCGCCTCGACCAGCTCTCCTGTCTGGACTACCTCGCCGAGATCGGCCTGCCGGCGAACTCCGCGCTGGGCCAGCTGATCCAGTCCATCCAGCTGCAGTCCGGCGGCGAGCCCGGACAGTCCTCCGCGCTGAACATGATCAGCTTCCTCGGGGCCTCCAGCACCTTCGACGGCGCCAGCGGCTTCGACGAGAAGTACCACCTGGTCGGCGGCAACGACCAACTGGTCAGCGGCATGGTCGGCCAGCTGCCGGCCGGGGCCGTCAAGCAGGGCTACGAGCTGATCGCGCTGTGCCGCAACGGCGACGGCAGCTACACCTGCACCTTCAACCACGGCGGCAGCACCGTCTCGGTCCCCGCCGACCACGTGGTGCTGGCGCTGCCGTTCAGCACGCTGCGCAAGGTCGACTTCTCCCGGGCCGGGCTGTCCGCGCTCAAGACGACCGCGATCACCCAGCAGGGCATGGGGCAGAACGCGAAGCTGGTCACCCAGCTGACGAGGAAGACCTGGCCCGCGCTCGGCTACAACGGCATCTCCAACACCGGGCCGCTCGGCTACCAGACGGCCTGGGACGGCTCGGTCGACCTGGGCGCGAACGGCGCGCCCGCGCTGCTGGTCAACTTCCTGGGCGGCGACGGCGCCCGCACCGGGCTCACCGGCGCGGCCCACGGCCCGGCCCCCACCGCCGACGTGAACGCCTTCCTGAGCCAGATCGAGCACGTCTTCCCCGGCACCACGGCCGCCTGGAACGGCAAGGCGTACGAGGACCACTGGTCGCTCGACCCCTGGCACCTGGGCGCCTACCACTCCTACAAGGTCGGCCAGTACACCTCGTTCGCCGGCTACGAGGCGGTCCAGGAGGGGCGGATCCACTTCGCCGGCGAGCACACGGACGTCGACAACGCCACGCTGGACGCCGCGGTGGCCTCCGGCGTCCGGGTCGCGGGCGAGATCATCGCCCAAATCTGAGCCCGGTCGTTGCCGCCGCCCACGGCGGGTGGGCGGCGGCGACGGCCGATCATCGACAGTTACGAAGGACAGGCACTATGACCACCGTCAGCAGGACCACCGTCAACGGCGGCGTCTCGTTCTGGTACGCGCAGAGCGGCCGCCCCGCGCCGCGCGATCCGCTGCCCGGCGACACGACGGTCGACGTCTGCATCGTCGGTGGCGGCTACACGGGGCTGTGGACCGCCTACTACCTCAAGAAGGCACTGCCCTCGCTGCGGATCACCGTGCTGGAGCAACAGTTCTGCGGTTACGGAGCCTCGGGGCGCAACGGCGGCTGGCTCTACAACGGCATCGCCGGGCGCGGCCGCTACGCCCGCCTGCACGGCCACGACGCCGCCGCGGCGCTGCAGCACGCGATGAACCGGACGGTGGACGAGGTGGTCCAGGTCGCCGCCGCGGAGGGCATCGAGGCGGAGATCCACCAGGGCGGCGTGCTGGAGGTGGCCTACACCCCCGCCCAACTCGCCCGGCTGCTGGCCTTCCACGCCCAGGAGGTCGGCTTCGGCGAGCACGACCGGCAGCTGCTGAGCGCGGCGGAGTCGGCGCAGCGGATCAAGGTGGCCGGCACCCTGGGCGGGACCTGGACCCCGCACGGCGCGCGGATCCACCCGGTCAAGCTGCTGCAGGGCCTGGCGAGCGTCGTGGAGCGGCTCGGGGTGGTCGTCCACGAGTCGACCGCGGTCACCGAGATCGGCCCGCGCCGGGCCGTGACCCCGCACGGCACCGTCCGCGCGGACTACGTGCTGCGCTGCACCGAGGGCTTCACCGCCTCGGTCCGCGGCCAGAAGCGCACCTGGCTGCCGATGAACTCCTCCATGGTGGTGACCGAGCCGCTGCCGCCCGAGGTCTGGGACGAGATCGGCTGGCAGGGCCGGGAGACCCTCGGCGACATGGCGCACGCCTACATGTACGCCCAGCGCACCGCGGACGACCGGATCGCGATCGGCGGTCGCGGCGTGCCGTACCGCTTCGGCTCGCGCGTCGACAACGACGGGCGCACCCAGGCCGCCACCATCGCGGCGCTGCGCGAGCTCCTGGTCCGCTTCTTCCCGGCCGCCGCCGGCGCGGCCATCGACCACGCCTGGTCGGGCGTGCTGGGCGTGCCCCGGGACTGGTGCGCCGCCGTCGAGCTGGACCGCTCGACGGGACTGGGCTCGGCCGGCGGCTACGTCGGCAGCGGCGTCGCCACCGCCAACCTGGCGGCCCGCACGCTGCGCGACCTCATCCGGCTCGACTCGGGCGAGGGCCGGGCCACCGAACTGACGGCGCTGCCCTGGGTGAACCACCCGGTCCGCCGTTGGGAGCCGGAGCCGTTCCGCTGGATCGGCGTGCACGGCCTGTACGCGGTCTACCGCGGCGCGGACCGCCGCGAGCTGAGCGGCGCCCGCGCGAGCACCGACTGGGCGGCCCGGCTCGCCGACCGGGTCTCGGGCCGCTGAGCTCGGTGGCCGGGTGGCCGGGTGGGCGGTGCCACCCGGTCGCCCTGATCGGCCAGGTCGGCCGGCGGTCAGGTTCTGGCCGACTCGTGCAGTGAACCGGCGCACAGGGCCCAGATGATGAAGATGTTCATCGCGATCAGCACGATCGCCCAGAAGGGGTAGTAGGGCAGCCAGAGGAAGTTGGCGATCAGGCTCAGTCCGGCCAGCAGCACGCCGACGGCCCGCGCCCAGAACGCGCCGCCGAGCAGGGCGAAGCCGGCGAGCATCACGACGATGCCCAGGATGAGGTGGACCCAGCCCCAGCCGTTCAGGTTGAAGCGGTACGTGTAGTTCGCCGTCCGGACGAAGACGTCGTCCTTGGCGATGGCGGAGACCCCTTCGAGGATGGCCACGATGCCGCCGACGATCATCAGGACCGCGGCGAAGAGCGTCCAGCCGGATCTCATGACGTGCCGCGAGCCTCCGGTGGGGACGCTCCCGGCCGACGTGGCGGTGGGGTTACTGGACATACGGACCTCCCTGATCCGGGGAAGCGGACGTTCGGCGCTCCGAGCGCGCCGGACGGCGACTCCTGTTCCAGAGTTCCACCAGCGGGCCGATGCCGCGCGCTGCGCCGGGGGCGGGGGCAGGGGCCGCGCCGGGGGCGGCCGGTTCAACCGGGCCCGGCGCCGGGCCCGGCCTCCTGCCAGAGCAGCGGGAAGCCCTCCGCCAGCGCCCGCTCCACCCACGCCAGCCGGCGCCCCAGCAGGTCCCGGCGGTGCGCGGGACTCCGCAGCAGCAGCCGCTCCAGCAGCTCCCGCAGGCGCAGCAGCACCATCGGGATCCGCACCGCGGCCGCGATCACGTCGTCCAGGCCCGTGCGCAGGTACTCCTCCCAGTCCGGCACCTCGACCACCAGGCGCGGCACGCCGGCCCGGTCGGCGAGCGTCAGGGGCGTTCCGGTCTGCTCGGCGGCCGGACCGCCGAGCAGGTCCTCCAGGCAGTCCAGCCCCTGCACCGCGCTGGCGGGGTCGTTGACCGCCGCGGACAGCGATCTGAGCACGATGTCGGCGATCAGCCGGAAGGCGAGCAGCGGATCCTGGTCGAACGTGCGCTCCGCCCCCGTCACCAGGCTGCCGAGCACGGCGCCGGCGGGCAGGTCCGCGCCGTGCACGTCGGCGACGGCCGCTCCGCGCGACAGCGTGGCACCCGGCACGGTGTGCAGCACGACGACCGCGCCCGCCGCCTGCGCGGCGGCCAGCAGCCGGTCGGTGTCGACCTGCTGCAGCACCGCGAGCGACTCGGGCCACCGCACGGTCGAGCGCCGTACGGGCAGCGGCGCGGCGGTGGGAGCGGTGGCGGTGGAGGCGGCCCGCTGGGCGTTCAGCGCCTCCAGGATGGCGCTGCCCCGCTCGGTGATGGCGTGCAGGACCGGGGCGAGCTGGATGGCGGCGAAGGCCCGGAGCTGCAGGATCCGCAGCAGGGCCAGCAGCACCAGGGCCAGCAGGCCGGCGACGATCGGCACGAACGCCGTCACGCGCTGCCGGCCGGCGATGGCCAGCGCGGCCGTGACGCAGTAGACGGCCAGGCCGATGGCGAAGGCGAAGGTGCGCCAGACCACGGGCGCCTCGCGGAAGAGCGTCAGCCGTGGCGTGAAGGAGGTGTGGGCCCACTGCACCACGAGGAAGAGCAGCGAGAAGATCACCACACTCGTGCCGAGCACGCCGAAGCCCAGCGCCAGCAGCATGTCGGACACCTGCCGGCCCGGCACCTGCGGCCCCGCGGTGATCGTCGGCACGGCCAGGCCCAGCGCCACCCCGACCAGGGTGAACAGCAGCTGGGAGCGGCTGCCCCGCAGCCCCGGTCTGCGCCGCAGCAGGACCGGGCGCGCCATCAGGCCGCACCGTCGACATCGACCGGCATGGGGTCCATGGTCCCGCACCGGGGGTCCCCCCGCCCGCCGGACGGGGGCCCGGCCGGGCGGGGGGCGACGGGGGCGCGTCAGCGCGGCGGGCCGACGATGCAGCTGGCCGAGCTGCTCGCCTGGGTCTGGGCGCCGGTGGCGTCCGTGATGGTGGCGGTCGCGGTGACGCGGGTGCCGCCGAAGCAGCTGAGGTAGATCTCGGTAGTGCCGTTGCCGCCGCCCAGGACCGACGTCCCGCTGCTGTGCGTCCAGGTGATCGTGTACGGCGCGACCCCGGTGATGCCGACCACCCCGCAGTCGACCTCCGCCCGGTTCTGCGGGTTGTTGCCGAGCGGCTCCGAGTCGCACCAGGCCTGCGCGCTCACCGACGCGGGCGCGGCCTGCGCCACGGGCGCGGTGGCGAGGGCCGCGGTGCAGGCCGCAGCGGCGGCGATGCCGGCCAGAACGGCGCGGCGGGTGCGGTGAGTCCGGGCAACGGTACGGCGCATGGGGGTCCTCCGGGGTCGCATGAGGGTGGATCACGAGGGGACGTGCTGCTACGGCCGATCAGCTGAGATGCATGGAATAATAGATGAATTCACCTCAGCTAGTACAGGGAATCTGTTACATCATCAGTTCCATCCCGTGGAGTGACTGTTGAGCTCGCCGAAGCGATGAACGACCACAGCCGCTCCGCGCCCTCCTCTCACCCACGGTCACCTCGCCGCGCTTCACACATATGCTCATAGGATTGACGGTCAAGCTGACGTCGGGCAGCAGGGATGTACAGGGGTAGGGACGGCATGGCCATCGAGTTGCCGGAGGAGGTGGTATCGCTCCTGCAGTTCATCGGGGTGAACTGGCCGCAGGTGAACGAGGACAGCGTGCGGGAGTTCGCCACGCACGTCCGAGAGTTCGCCACCAACGTGCACGAGACCCACCAGGCGTCGACGGCGACGGTGCAGCAGATCGGCGAGGTGTACCAGGGCCAGTCCTACGAGGCGCTGATCACCCGCTGGAGCGAGCTGTCGGCCAGTCACATGGACGACCTGGTGCAGGCCTGCCACACGGTGGCCACCGCACTGGACGCGGCGGCCGACGTGATCGTGGCGATGAAGATCCAGGCGATCGAGGAACTGGTGGTGATGGCCGCCACCTTCGTGGCGGACCAGGCCGCGGCCGTGGTCACGTTCGGAGCGGCGGAGGCCGCGGTCCTGCTGATCGAGGCGGCAGCGACACGGGTCGTCAACTACCTCGAACAACAACTGGAGCAGTACGTCATCGGCGAGGTCATCGAGGCCGCGATCACTCCCCTGGCGGCGATCGTGGGTCAGGCAGTCAGCGGCCTGGTCTTCAAGGGAGCCGAGGCGGCCATGGGTCTGCCCGCCGACGGCGGCGGGGCAACGGGGACCGGGTTCCGGATCCACCCGGAGGCCGTCGAAGCACACGCCGGGACGATGCACGGCCACGCCGACGCCGTTGCCGCACACGCCGAGGCGTTCCAGGCCAAGCTCGCGGGGGTGAGCTTCGGATGAGCAACCGGATCGTCAAGGCCCTGGAGGACGGGGCGAAGAAGGTCGGCAAGACACTCGCCGAAGACGCCGGCAAGGCCGTGAGGGACTTCTACCACTCCGCCGGGAACAACCTGAAGAAGGTCGCGCGAAACACGGCCAAGACCGACGCCGAGCACGCAACCGCATTGCAGAGGCTCCTCAAGGACGGGGGCGAGGACTCTCACGAGCCGCACCTTCCGGGTGGTCGCCGCGGCGGGGGCGAGCCCGGACTGGGTGGACACCGCCGACCCGGCCAGCCCTCGGAGGGGAACGGGCGCTGCCAGACCGCCGGTGACCCGGTGGACGTCGTCTCCGGACAGATGATCGCATCCGTCGTCGACCTCACCCTCGCCGGCATCCTGCCGCTGACCCTGCGCCGCGCGTACGCCTCCGGGTATCGGGGCGGGCGACTGCACGGGCCCGGCTGGTCCTCCACGGTCGATCAGCGTGTACAGATCGATGCCGCCGGAGTCCACTTCGCCGGGGACGACGCCCAGGTCCTGCACTATCCGCGCCCCGGCCTCTCCGGCGAGGCCGTCCTACCGACGGCAGGCGCACGCTGGCCACTGACCTGGGACCAGGACACCGGCGTCATCAGCATCGAGGACCCCGACCGTGGTCTGACCCGCCTGTTCGCCCCCACCACCGCCAACCCTGTGGCGACCCACGAGACCCGACCGATCACCGCCCTGGTTGACCGCAACGACCACCGCGTGACCTTCCTGCACGACGACACCGGCGCCCCTCGCGAGATCCGTCACAGCGCTGGCTACCGCGTCGCCGTCGACACCTTCCACACCGCTGCGGGCCTGCGCATCGAGGGCCTGCGCCTGCTGGACAGCACTGGCGGCGGCCAGCACACCGAAGTCGTCAGGTACCAGTACTACCCGGACGGCCGGCTGGCCGGCGTGGTCAACTCCTCCGGGTCTCCGTACGTGTACGAGTACGACGACGCCGACCGCATCACTGCGTGGATCGACCGCAACGGTGACAGCTACGCATACACCTACGACGACCACGGTCGGGTGGTGCAGGGGCGTGGCCACGCCGACATCCTGTCGGCCACCTTCCAGTACGACACCGCCCGCCGTGTGACAGCGGTCACCGACAGCCTCGGACACACCACCAGCTATCACTACGACGAGCAGCACCGGGTCACCGTCATCGTCGACCCGCTCGGCCACACCGCCGTCACCACGTACGACGACCATGGGCACGTGCTGTCGCGCACGGACGAGATCGGACGCACCACGTCCTTCGAGCTCGACGAGCACGGTACCCCGGTCGGTATCACCGAGCCCGACGGCAGCACTATCGAACTCGGCTACACCGCACTACGCCAACTGGCCTCCGTGCGACACAGAGGCACCCTGACCGCCTCGTTCACGTACGACCCCAACGGCAACCTGCTGACCAGCACCGACGCACTCAGCGCTGTCACCACCCGCAGGTACGACGAGCAGGGCCGGCTGTGCGCGGTGACTGATCCGCTCGGACAGGTGCGCCGGCTGGACACCAACCCGGCCGGCCTGATCACAGCAGTCACCGATCCGGCCGGCAGGACCGCACGGGTCGGCTACGACGCCTTCGGCCGCGTCAGCACGTTCACTGATCCCCTTGGTGCCGTCACCCGCCTGATCCGCCGGCCCGAGGGCGAGATCACCGACCGCATCCACCCGGACGGCACCCGCGAGTCCTGGACGTACGACCCAGAGGGCAACTGCACCGAACAGCGCGACCAGGCCGGCGCCGTCACCCGGTTCGCCATCGGTCCCTTCGGGCAACTGGCCGGCCGCACCCTGGCGGACGGCGAGGAACAGGTCTTCACGTACGACACCGAAATGCAACTGCTCTCGGTGGCAACCGGCGACGCACGCTGGAGCTACCGCTACGACCCTGCCGGTCATCTGGTGAGTGAGAGTGACTTCAACGGCCGTAGCCTCAGCTACCGTCTGGACGGCGCCGACCAGCTGCTTTCCGTCACCGACACCGCCGGCCGCACCACGAGCTTCAGCTACGACCTCCTCGGCCAGCAGCTCGAACGCCGCAACCACGACGGCTCGGTCGTCACCCTCACCTACGACACCCGCGGCTGCCTGGCAAGCGTCTCGCGGGACGGCAACATCCTGGAATACGGCTACGACGCCGTGGGACGGATCCTGAGCGAAAGCATCAACGGACGTTCCACCCGACACGGTTACGATCTCATGGGCCGGCGAACCAGCCGGACCACACCAACCGGCATCGTCTCGACCTGGAACTACGACGCCAACCACCAGCCCACCGCCCTGGTCAACCGCCTGGGCACCCTGACGTTCGACTACGACGACTCCGGCCGCGAGACCACCCGTCATCTCGGTGACGGCGCGGCGATCACCCAGACCTGGGACGACTGCAACCGGCTCAGCGCCCAGTCGCTCTGGTCGCGTGACAGCACGACACGGTCCGGCGGCGCCTACACCAACTTGCGCGAGCGCACGTACAGTTACCGTGCTGATGGGCTGCCCTCCGCCATGACGGACAGCCTGCACGGTCGACGCGACTTCGAGCTCACTCCGGCCGGCCGGGTCACCCGGGTGAACGCCCGTTCCTGGAGCGAGACATACGCCTACGACCAGCTCGGCAACATCGTGCGGGCCCACGACACCCGTGCCCCCGACCATCCGACCGCCGGCGAGCGTTCCTTCGACGGCTCGCTGCTGCGAAACGCCGGCCGGACCTCCTATGCGTACGACGACCAAGGTCGTCTGGTCCGGATGCTCGTGCGGACACTGTCGGGCCAACGCCGCGAGTGGCACTACTCCTGGGACGCAGAGGACCAGTTGGCCGAGGTCGCCACTCCCGACAGGTTCTGGTGGCGCTACGAATACGACCCGCTGGGTCGGCGCATCGCCAAGCGACGGTTCGCCGAGCTCAACGGAGAACGCGTCCAGGTCGAGGAGACGCTCTTCGCCTGGGACGGGGACCAGCTGATCGAGCAATACGGCCACACCGCTGCCGGTGGTCGGCTGGCCATCAGCTGGGACTGGCAGCAGGGTAGCTGGCGGGCCCTGACACAGACCGAGCGGGTCTGGCACCCCGGGGCGGGGCCCGACCAAGCTCCGGCGGACGAGCGCTTCCTCGCCGTGGTCACCGATCTGGTGGACACGCCGAGCGACCTGGTCACACTCGACGGCCAGGTGGTCTGGTCCGCCGACACCGATCTCTGGGGTCGGCGCCTGGAGAGCGGACCGGGCCGGACACCGGGGTGCCCACTGGGCCGACCGGGTCAGTACCACGACGCCGAGACAGGCCTTGAGTACAACCACTTCCGCTACTACGACCCGGGAACCGGCCGCTACCTGAGCTCCGACCCACTCGGACTGAGTGCCGGCCCCAATCCGCACGCCTACGTGCCCAATCCACTGTTCTGGATCGACCCGTACGGGCTGGCGAAGAAGCAGCCCAAGGGGTGGGGCGGATGGTACGGCAAGCTGAAGCCGGCGAACTGGACGGACGGCAGCGACAACAACAGCTACGAGGTCAATCACATACCCGCCCAGGACGCCTGGCTGGACCTCGGACTGCCCACTGACCTCAAGGAGTCCACCGGTCCGGCGATCCGCATGGAGTACGACGATCACCGCAACTTCATCAGCACCGGTTCGGGACGCGCCTCCAAGGCCTGGCGAGCGAAGCAGCGCAGCCTCATCCTGCAAGGCAAGTTCGACGTGGCAATGAAGATGGACATCGGCAAGATCCGAAAGGAGCACGGCACGAAGTACGATGCCGCGATCAAGGAGATGGTCGATTCCCTGCCGAACAACCGGAAGTTCCAGAAGTACCTCAAGGACAACGGCTGGAAGATCCGCGAGTGCCTCCTAGAATGACGTCCATGGACTTCGAACTGACTCCCCCGAACGGCCTGACCGGCTTTCCGCTCGGCGCCCCCGCGCAGGATGTGAAGTCGGCCGCGGCCGCCCTGGGCCGCGTCACGGTGCGGAACGAAGGCTCCGCGAGCCAGTTCGGCTACATGACCGTCACCGCGCTGCACCCACAGTTCGAGATCGTCTGCCACCTGGAGGACGGTAGGACGCTCACGGCCGCGGAGGTGTGGATCCCCCGTCCCGGGCCCGAGGAGATCACGGTCCGCTTCCGGGGCCTCGACGTCTTCCGGACGCCGGCCCGTGCCTTGGTGGAGCAGTTGACAGCGAGCGGCCTGACCGTCACGCAGGACGAACCGAACCACTGGATCGTGCCCGACCTCTCGCTGGGCTTCGGGCGGGTGGCGGGCCATGACGTCCCGCTCGACACCGACGGCAGGCCGCTCTACTTCCAGAGCGCGCTGACCGGGCCGGCCGACTACTACGCCTGATCCCGTCGCCGCCCCGGATGCCGGCTGCTCCCAGGGCTTCGCCGGCCACTCCTGGGATGTGACCGCCCATCTGGTGCTCTCGGTCCTCGGCTTCCCGCTGCGGTGATCGGCCCGACCGTCCTGGCGAGCCGGTTCCGCACGAACCCCGCGTGGCAGGGAGCCCGTGGCCCGGTCCTGACCTTCAGCCCCGTGACGTTCGCCGGGGTGCTCGCCTGCCTGGCTCTACAGGGGCGGGACGGCGCGGGCTACGCGGAGCGAGGTCCGACCCTGGCCGCCGCGACCGGGGTGGTCCTGCCGGCCATCAGGACGCACGGTCTCCTCGTGCCGCGCTCCGACGCCCCCGAACCCTCGGTCGGCCAGGGGCTGTAGGAACTGTCCGACCCGGTGGGCACACTCGACCCAACCGTGCCCGATGGTCACCGGAGCACACTGAGGTACCGTCAAGGAGATTCCGTGTCAGTTGCTCCTCCCTCTCTCTCCAACACCCCGCCGCCGCACGACTGGATCTGACCGACATGCCGCAGATGATCGACCACGGCGATTCCAGCGTCGGGACCCAATGCCCCCTGGCGAAGGTGACCGAGTTACTGGCGGGGCTCGCCGAGCAGATGGAGCGGTGGCAGGCCGAACTGGCGCAGGCGCAGGCGACGGTGAAGTCGCTGACCGATCAGTGCGCGTCACACCGCGCGGAGCAGCAGGGACCGGTGCTGGACGCGCCGGTGCGGGAGAGTGCGGCTCCGGCGGTGCTGCCGCGCGAGGAGGCGGTGCAGTTCGTGGTCGATTCACTGGCCCGGGGCGCCCGGCGGGTATCGCATGTCCGCTCCCCCGACTCGCCGTTCCTGGAATGCCTCAGGGCGCGCCAGGAGCACTGGCCGGATCCACGGTTGTCCGTGCAGGAACTGATCAGCCGCCCGACCAGGACGCACCGGACGTCGCCCGAACACAGTCGCCGGTCGGTCAGAACGACCTGGATCAGGCTGCACGAGGTCCTCATCATCGACGACACCGCCGCCTTGATTCCCAGCGCGGGGGGCGCGGACGTCACCGTGGTCCAGGAACCGGCCGTGGTGCAGCAGTTGGCCCAGTTCTTCAAGGCGGCCTGGACGCAGGCGGCGCACGCGCAGGAGCCGGTGGTGTTCCCGGACGGCACGGTGATCGAGCTCAAGCACCGGATCGTCCAACTGCTGGCCGAGGGAGCCAAGGACGAGACCGTGGCCCGCCGGCTGGGGATTTCGCTGCGCACCTGCCGTCGCCACATAGCGGAGATCCTGGACCAGTTGGGCGCCTCCAGCCGGTTCCAGGCCGGCGTCAGGGCGGCCACCCTGGGCACGCTGCCGGCCACGGAGGGCTCGTAGGCGCGGACCACGGACCCCTCGGGCGCCCACGACCGGGCCGCTCGTCAGTCGAGCAGGGCCAGCAGCAGGGCGGCGATCTGCGCCTCCCGGCCGGCGCCCACGCCCAGCCGGTTGGCGGTCATGTGGACGTGCGAGCCGAAGATGCCGGCCGCCCGCGCGAAGCCGAGTTCCACCGTCCAGGTGCGCAGCGCGGTGCCCAGCGGGTCCGTCCACGGCGCCCAGCGGGGGTCGCCGTCGCGCAGCGCCTCGCGCAGCCGCGGGGCGAGCGTCCCGAGCGCGGCGACCTGCGCCCGGGCGGCGGCGGCGCGCTCGGCGCGCGTCAACTCCGTTTTCTCGGAAGGGACATGTGCGGGCCGGGCCCAGTCCAGCCAGCTCTCCTGTTGTGCCACCAGGAAACGCCGCAGGCTCTCGGGCGGCCCCACGGCCTCCAGGACCGAGCACGCGGCGGCGAACGCCTCCAGGCCTGAGGCGAGGGCGTGCGGGGTCCCGGCCCTGGCCAGGCAGGCGCGCAGGGCCAGCCGGCTGGAGCGGTGGAAGAGGTGCTCGGAGCAGGCCATGAGGTGCCGCCCGCCGTAGCGGGGGTACTCGGGCTCGTAGCCGGCCCGCCGCACCCCCGGGGCCAGCAACTCCCCTGCCGCCAGCGCGACTCCCTGCTCGCCGGCGGCCGCGATCCGGCTCACGGCGAGGGCGTAGCCGACCTGGTCGAGGCGCTGCCCGGGCGGCACCGCGGCGTCCAGAGCGAGCAGCCGGTCGGTCAGGACGCTCGCCATCAGCTCGCTCTCGACCCGCGTCAATCCCTGGACGCGCAGCCGCACGTGCGGTCCGCCCTGCCAGTAGCGGACGAAGAACCAGCGCGGGCCGTCGGGTTCGAGCAGCCCCAGCCGGTCGGCCAGCGGGCCCAGCGCGTCGGTGACCACGGCGTCCAGCGCGGCCGGGGCGAAGGTGGCCACGTGCAGGTGCCAGCTGCGCCAGCCGCGGTCGTCGGAATCGGGCACCTCGTGCGTCGTCCTGTCCGTCACACCCGTCATCTCCGTCGCACCCGTCATGTCCGTCACGCCCCTCACACCCTCAGGTCCAGGGCCGGCTCGGTGAAGCGGGAGCGGCCGCAGATGACGGTGAAGACCGGCAGCACCTCGCGGGGCAGCTCCAACTCCCGCTGCAGCCAGTACTCGTCGAACGACCGGGCGGGGCGGGCGAACAGGCCGTGCGCGGCGGCGGCGGTGGCCAGTCCGTGCGAGGCCCAGCCGCACCACAGTTGGAGCAGGGACCAGCCGGCCGGCCCGCAGGCGTCCAGGATCGCGTCGAGGTCGGCGGAGAAGACCCACATCGCGTTCGCGTGCCGCAGCCCGCAGTCCGTCACGGGCGTCAGGGGGTAGCCGAAGGCGTCCTGGAGACGCTGCATCAGCCGGGGCGCCGGCCGCCCGGCGTCCAACTGCCCGTCCACCAGAGTGTAGTGGCCGGTCGGGAGACCGGCCACCCGCTGGAGGGCGACGGTGGTGCGCACCTGGCGACCGATCTCCGCCAGCGGCCCCGGCGCGGGCTGGGCGAGCCAACCGAGCAGGTCGGCCAGGCACTCCTCGCCGAGCGTGGCGGGCCGGGCGGAGAATCCCGAGACGACCGCGGGGACCCGCCCGGCGGAGCGGTTCCAGAGCGTCCGGGACCAGTCGGGCCGCCCGACCTCCCCGTCGGCGGCCGGTCGCTTCGGCAACTCCGGTACGCCGCGCACCGGTTCGGCCTCGGGCCAGGCGAGCTCGGCGAGCGGCGCGGTCACCTGGGCGGCTTCCAGGATCAGCGGGTCGCCGGCGTCCTGGCGCAGCAGCGCGTCCTCCTCCTCGTGCTGCCGCGGGTCGGCCTCGGCCGCGCCCGGCAGCGGACGGCTCGCCGGCAGCGGGCCGGCCCCCTCCAGGGTCAGCACCAGCGGCGGGGACCAGGTCCCGGGGCCGCTACCCGCCAGCAGGCGGCCGGCCGCGGCACTGACCGCGGGGTCCGACCGCAGCCGGGCCCGGACGCCCAGCAGGTCCGCGGCGACGTGCAGGGCGCGCAGGTTGATGCCCAGTTCCAGCAGGCCCAGCGCGCAGCGCAGGCGGCCGTAGAGCGCGGGCAGGTCGGTGGTGCGGGCGGCCAGGACGACGGTGAGGTCGCCGGGAGCGGGCAGCAGCCCCGCGAGGTCGGGCAGGGCCGGGAGGCCCGGGAGGTCTGCACCGTCGGCGGGCCCCGCGAGGTCGACCAGTGCGTGCCGGTAGAGGTCGAGGTAGCCGCACGACCCGTCGGGCGCCAGCACGACGACGTGCACCGGGAACTTGCTGCGCACCGAGGCGATCGAGCGGTGGTCGTTGAAGCGGTTGGACGGCTCACGCCGCTGCAGGCCGACGGCGGCCACCAGCAGGTGGCCCACCAGTTCCCCCGGCTCCAGCGCCTCGACGGCGGCGGCGGGCAGCGGGAGCGGGTACCGGGCCTGTGCCAGCAGCCGGTGGGTGCCGACCGGCAGCGGCCGTCCCCGGGCACCGCGGGCCGCGGCCGGGGGCAGCGTGGCGGTGGTGGGTGCGGCGGCGTCCACCTGCGGCTGCTCGGCCAGTCCGGTGCGCAGGGCGCCCTGCCGGTGGGCGAAGAGCCGGACCTCGGTCGTCGTCGTCATCGGTGGCACGGCCCTTTCCGGCGGGTCGGAGACGCGGTCGAGGAGGCAGGGAGCGCGGCCAGGACGGGGAGCGGCGCGGTCACGGGAAGGGGTGGGGGTCGAACGGGAAGTCCTCCTCGCGCGGCGGTCCGCCCCGGGCGTCGGCGATCGCGGCGGCCAGCCGGGGCAGCCCGGCGAGCCGCTGCTGCGCCTGGCCGAAGCACATCGCCAGGATGCCCGGCACCACGGCCTTGACGACGCAGAGCCCGGCCGCGCCGTGCTCGGGCGTGGACTGGTCCACCACCACCACGCGGTCCAGGCCCGCCTGCCCGAACAGCTCCGCGACGAAGCGCAGCGCCCGCGTGACGTCCCCGCGCGCGGCGTCGGTGAAGACGCCGGGCCAGCCGGGGAACGCCTCGGCCAGGCTCACCACCGGTCCGCCCAGCACCGCCCCGATCCGGGGCAGCAACTCGGGGTAGGCGTAGCGCTGGTGGTGGTCGGCCATCTCGTCGACCAGCCAGGGGTCGGCCACCGTCGGGCGCCTCGCCTCGACGTCCCAGTTGACGCCCATGCTGACCAGCTGGGACAGCTCCCACAGGCCCGCCCGGACGGCCGCCACCGGGTCGGCGCCGGAGCCGGCGGCGCTGAGGCTCGCCGGCATCCGGCCGTCCTCGCGCAGCGCCAGCACCCAGACGACCGGGACCGCGAGGTCCACGGTGGCGACCAGCAGGTGCACCTGGAACCCCTGGTCCTCGATCTGCCGGATCAGCAGCAGGCACTCGCGGTCGGTGATCTCCCCCGGAGTGATCCGGGGCAGCGGCCGGCGGCGGTGCCAGGAGAGCAGGAAGGCGTCCCGCTCGGCCAGCTCCAGCAGCGAGTGCAGCGCGGCCTCCTCGTAACTGCCGCCGAGCGCACAGCCGCTGGAGGACTCGTGGAAGAAGTGCGTCCGCCTGGCGTCCTCGGGCGCCGCCGAGGGGGCGGGGTAGCGGTACTGGTAGAAGCCGACATCGGCCGGGACGAGCAGCGGTCGGCCGCCGTCCAGCGGACGGCCCCACACCCAGTCCATCGCGGTGGACTCGTCGGACGGCCGCAGGTGGCTCAGCGGGGAAGCCAACTGCCGCGCGGTGTACCGGCCCAGCCCGCCGAGTTCCACCGCGCGGTCGCCCAACTCGCGTGCGGTGGCGCCGAACACCAGCGGTGCGGCGTACGGGTGGCCGCCGCTGCGCTCGAACGCCTCCAGGCAGCCCACCGCCTCGGCGTGCCGGAAGGTCGAACTGCGGCCGTGGCCGGCGAACATGGCCCCGAGCAGACGGGTCTCGGTCATCGCCATGCCGACCTGGCCGGAGCGCCGGGTGCCGAGCACCGGACCGAACCGGGGGTCGGCGAGGGCCTCGCGCATCCGGTCGGGATCCAGGCCGAACGGCGGCTCGCCGCGGTCCGGCAGGGCGCCGGAGGCGGGGCGGGCCACCAGCGGACGCGGGCGGGGTGGCTCGCTCGGCCGGCCGGCGCGCAGGTCGGGACCGTCGCCGCAGACCGCGCAGCGGAAGCTGCGCGGCACCCGGTGACGGCGCAGGACCCCGTCGGGGGCGACCGAGAGCAGCTCCCCCGGCGCGAGCAACGGCAGCTGCCCGCGCAGCAGTTCGGCCAGCAGCTGCCCCAGGGCGGGCGGCAGGACGGGCGCGTGGACGCGCGGGGCGGGCGGGGCGGGCGGGCGAGGCGCCACTGCGGCCGCGGGGCCCGCGGGGGCACCTCCCGCCGCGGCGTGGGCCGAACGGTGGGTGAGCTCCGGCAGTTCACGGTCGGTGTCCCGGGTCCAGGCGCACCCGGCACAGCCCGACGCGCCGTCCGGCGACCAGAGCGGTCCGACCAGGACCTCCGCCAGGGTCGCGCGCACGGACAGCAGGGGCACCGCCGTCTCCCGGGCGAGGGCCAGCACCTGCCGCTCCCAGTCGGCGTCCTGACCGGCGGCGACGGCGACGATCAACTCGGCCTCCGGCTCGCCGTGCTGCGCGCCGCCGCGCTGCTCGCACCACGGCAGCTCCAGCAGGTCCGCCGGGGCGCCCGGGCCGGCCAGGACCCGCGTCCCGCCCGACGGCCGGCTCGGTGTCGTGCTCACTGTCCCGCTCACTGTCCCGCTCATCCGAGCGCCACCCAGCCGCAGGCCAGCGGCAGTTCGCCGACGGCCTCGTCGTGGACCAGCCGGCCGGCGCGCGGGCACAGCCCCAGCGCCGCGGCGCGGGAAACGAGTTGGCGCAGGCAGTCGTGGACCTGGCGGTCCGCGGCGATCTCCAGGGACCAGGTTCCCACCGGGTCCGGCGGCAGCACCCGGGCCTGCGGTGCGCCCTTCTCGGCGGCCCGGAACTGGGCGCGGGCGGTGGCGGAGAGCAGCGCCGCGTACGCGGCGGAGGCCGGGGTCGGCCCCCACTGGGTGGCCAGCGTCTCGCCGGTGACCTCGTCCCTCGCGACGGCGAGCTGCCAGTCCAGCCCCGGCACCGTGCGCAGGTGCAGCGCGGCGGGGACGTCGAAGAAGTCCCGCAGCAGGCCCCACTGCGAGCGGACCGCGACGCTCCCGAGGTCCTCCCAGGCCAACTCGCCGCCGGCGGACCGTGCGAGGGCGTCCCGGCCGGCCAGCCGCAGCAGGCCGTCCGCCAGCCAGTGGGCCCGGCTGATGCCGGCCGCGTGGACCGCCGTGCCCTCGCCCTGCGCCGGATCCTGCTGCGCGGCGCGGTGGCGCAGCATCGCGAGGGCGGCCGCCAGGCCGGCGGCGAGGCGGGCGCGGGCCCAGCCCAGGAAGTGCGGGCCCCCGGCGGGGGGGGGGGGGGGGGCGGCGGGGGGGGGGGGCGGGGGG
>NZ_BAAALF010000077.1:0-36167 GCF_039528135.1 Kitasatospora nipponensis
TTCGGCCCTCCGTTCGCGATCGCCCGTTGGGCGATCGGCGGACCCGCTCCGCGTGTCCGTGACCTGACCTTCGGTCAGGTCGGCCCGGCTTCGCTCGGGCCTGGGGCCGCTCCGCTTCGCTCCGGCGGCCCCGACCGGCTGATGCCGGATCACATCGCTAAACTGGGAAATTGGCTGATCTCGCTACAGGCTGACTGGGAGTGGGGCTGCTCAAGGGGGGCGTGTGCGGGTCGGCTTCACTCCTCCCAGATTGATCTAGACCGTGAATGCTGGCACGGTGCGATCGGACGGATCGGCAGGTTGCGGGGTGACGATTCCTCGGCACTGTATCAATTGCAGTGCGTCAGAGAATCCTGCCGGATCAGAGGTGCGGGTCCGGCCTTTCCGAAGGTTTACCGAACTCCGAAAAGGCTGCCTGATTTCCTCCATAATTCTATCGTTCGGCCTCGCGGCATGTGCGTCATTCCGGTTTACCGGCTGCCGTGGGGCATGTTTCAGAATTCTCCTGCCGGGGATTCCTGCCGTTCCTCCTGTGTGGCGGGGTGCGGGCGGCGGCGAGGCACTGGGGGTGACGGCGGCCAAGCCGTCGGACGGTGGGTACTTTCTGGATACCTGGCGAGGCGTCAGGTATCGGCTCTACCCTCAGTGGCAGCAGGTGCGGCAGGCGGTCGAGTCCTGCGGCACCCCGCGGGACGGGGGAGCGGTTCATGTCGGGTGCGGTATTTCAGTTTCCCGAGCTGCGGTCGCACGATCCGGGCAGCCTCGGGGGCTTCCGCCTGGCGGCGCGGCTGGGCGAGGGTGGCATGGGGCAGGTGTTCCTCGCTTTCTCCCCTGGCGGGCAGCCGGCGGCTGTGAAGGTGATCCGTGAGGAGTTCGCCAGGGACGTGGAGTTCGGGCAGCGGTTCGCGCGCGAGGTGGCCGCTGCGCAGAAGGTGCGCGGCGCGCACCTCGCCCCGCTGCTGGACGCCGATCCCCGGGCCGGGCGGCCGTGGCTGGCCACGATGTACGTGGCCGGGCCGTCCCTGCGGGAGCTGGTGGCCGGGCAGGGCCCGCTGCCGGCCGGTCAGGTGATGCTGCTGGCCTGGGGCATCGCCCACGCCCTGGCCGACATCCACGCTGCGGGGGTAGTGCACCGGGACCTCAAGCCCGGGAACATCATCCTGGACGAGACCGGCCCGAAGGTCATCGACTTCGGCATCGTCAAGTCCCTTGCGCAGTCGGTGACCTACACCAGCAGCTCAACCCGGATCGGCACCCCGTTGTACATGTCGCCTGAGCAGGCCGCAGGCCGTGCCGTGGGCGCTGCGTGTGATGTCTTCGCCCTCGGCTCGACCCTGTACTTCCTCGCCACCGGCCGTGAGGCGTTCGCCGCGGAGAACGAGTGGGCCGTCGCTCACCGCGTGGTCGCCGACGAACCGGACGTCTCCGCCATCGCCCCGCCGCTGCGCCAGCTGATCACCGTCTGCCTGCGCAAGGACCCCGCCCAGCGCCCGACGCCGACGGGGGTGCGGGAATCGTGCGAGGCGGAGCTGGGGAACGCGCTCGGTCCGGGAGCCTGGATGGGGATCGCCGGCGCCCGTGAGGCCATCCGCCAGCGGACTAGCGCCTTGCACACTCTCACCGCACCCGGGATCCCCGCCCCCACGCCCGAAGGCGGCGTCGCGCTCGCCCCCGACAGCCGCGGGCCGGGCCGCGGAAATCGGGGCACTCCCGCCATCCCCGCCCCGGACCTGCCCGCCGAGAGTGCCGGCAATCTAGCAGCCAAGGCCGCCTTCGTGCCGCGCCCGGCGAAGGCAGGGCCCGCCCACGCCCACGCGCCGGGCGGTGAACCTGTCGCCATCACCAGCGATAGGGCGACAACGGTCCTGCACCGGGCCCATGAGGTCGCCTCGATCCCAGGCGCGTTGGTCGGCCTGGCCGGCGCAGGCATCAGTGCGCTACTCAAGCAGCAGGTACTCACTTTCCTGGCGGTCAACCCGAAGACTTCCTGGCCGGTCTACCTGTTCTCCGCATACCTCGCCGTCGGCGCTGTTTCCTACGCCCTTGTCTGGCTGATCGTGGTGTCCCAGGCACGGTCCGCCCAGTTGGACAGCCTGACCGTCAGCCCAGACGGGATGACCACGACTCATGCCAAACACACGTCGCACGTCCACAAGTGGAACGACCTGGCGGGCGTATGGCTCAGTAGCACCAACGGCGAGGTGGTGGTAACCGTCACCACCCGCGGGCATCCCGCCTTCGACGCGCTCGGCAACATCGTCGTGTTCCGCGGTGTCGGCATCACGGCCGCCGACACCGCACGACTGACGACCGCACTGCACAAGTACGCCGGCAACCTGTACCAGGGCCCGGTCCACCTGCGGGCTTAGCCGCGGTGGTGCCTTGCTGACACCCGCGGTGGTGTCTACGGGCAACCAGCGCGGGCGCGCATCGTCATACCAGCCAGGATACCCAGGGGTATACCACCTGGGATACCGGCAGGGTCAGCCCGGCCGCGATCGGAGGTGCAACGCGCAGGGCGCGCGGGCCCCCGATGCCCCCTGAAGATGCATCGTCGCAGTTCAGAGGTGCAACGCGCGACTTGTGTTGCACCTCGCGTTGCACCGCGTTGCAGTGCCGGCGCCGCTTGGCCGGGACGTCGGTCAGCGTTCCAGGAAACGCTTGTACGCCTCCTGGCGCAGCCACTGGTCGCCTTCGTCGCGGGCCGCCAGCGTGGCGCGGCGGCGGGCGTGCCCGGCCTGCTCGCGGATGCTCCGAGCCTCGGTGTCGATCTGGTTCTGGGCGCAGAAGTCCTGCCAGACCAGGCCGATGACGGCGGTGCGCAGCTTGGGGCCGGCGGGCCAGCGGGTGCCATGGAAGTGGCGGCGCAGGGTGCGGGGTCTGACGCCCAGGCGGTGGGCGAGGGGTGTTCACGAGTGGGGCTGAGCTGGCCTACCGTGGGTATGCCGAAGATCGCTTCCCGCAGGCGCTGTGATCGTTTCCCGAAATCGCCCCGGCCTTCCGTCGGTTTGGTCGGTTACGACCGGCCCGTGGCCAGCCTGCGCTCCTCGGACCAGTGCCGGCCGTAGGCGACCACGGTGACGATCGAGGCGATGGTCCCGGACTCTGTCCGTCCGAGCCATACGACGGTTTCCCCTTCAGAGGGGAATGTCATGAGGTCTGCTGCGAGGGCTTCGTCGCTCGTCCGCTCGAAGGACTCGTCGCACAGGCTCTCGGTCGCCAGGGGCTGCTCGTCTCCGCTCTGGAGTCCCTTCCAGAACTGGCGGAAGGGGGCAGCCAGTTCCTGCCAGGCGGACGCGTCGGCGAAGCAGGCCGAGTTCGCCTCGGAGTTGAAGCCGATCCGGTCGCCGGAGCTGAGCGCGGCGATGTCGTCGTCCACGCCGAGGGCCATCTCCCAGACGGCTACGGGATCGTCGACGATCCGCAGGCGGACAGCGCCGACCTCCCGTCCATCGAAGTACTCGCCCATGAACTCATACGGGCTCTCGGTCCACGCCGCCTCGACCTGGTAGCTCCCGGGCGGGACCCGCTCCAGCAGTTCCCGGCCGACCGGTGTCCGCAACTGCAAGTCACCCTCGTCCGGCCATGGCGAATCGACGATCACACGGCCGCTGGGGATGCGGAGCATGGTCACCTCCGCCACCTCGACAACATGGACGGCGATCGTCGGATCATCAAGACGCGTCCCGAGCCGCGCTCCTGGGGTGAAGGCCGTGCCGAGAAGCCAGCTCTCCTCGGGGCCGGCCGCCAGCCGGACATCTGGTGTGTAGCCCATGCGCCGACGATATGCGGCTGTACCGTCACCAGGCACCCCAGTTGCTTCGCGCTTGGGTCTTGGACAGGGGGTCGTGGCATGGGCCAGGTTCTGCTTTGACACTCTGATCGCATGGACGACTTCGCTGGTACTCAGGCACCGATCCGCCGTCTGACGGATCCCGCAGGGGCGATCGCAGCGCTGGAGCTCGCTGTACCAGGGATGGCCTCGCTCCGGCGACCGACCCCGGCAGCCATCGACTGGGCTGTCTTGGAAGCTGATCTGGGTGTCGCACTGCCGGCCGACTACAAGCTCCTCTGCGAGCTCTACCCGCCCTTCATCATCGGCGGGTTCCTGAGCGTCGGAACCCCAGAGCCCGGTGGGGAGGCCGGCTGGGTGGAAGCGACACGAGAAGAGCTGGAGACCATCGCGGAGTGGTGCGAGCTGGCTAAGCTCGCTGTTCAGCTTCATCCGTTCCCGGCCCCAGGCGGCCTGCTTCCCTGGGCGGTGTCGCCCCAAGGGGACTTCTTCCTGTGGAGCACCCATCCGACAGACCCGCAGGAGTGGACGGTCACCGTCGCGTCGCGAAGCTCCGCCTGGTGGCACTACACCGGCGGCGTGGTCCAATTCGTGGCCGAATACGCCGCAGGCGTACTTGAGCCCTGGGCGTTGCCCCAGGTACGGCCCGAAGCGGAGGCTTGGTGAGACTCCAGCAACCACACAGTTGTGCAGGGACCGTCGTGCACAGGTCGGATGGGAACGGCGCCACGTCGGCCGCCCGGACACTCCCAGGCGGCTGACCGAGCGCGCGGGCTACATCTGGCGGGCCTGTCCAATGCGTAGAGGGCGTGGGTGAGGTCGGTCCAGGTGCCGTGGCCGTAGCGCCACCAGGTGTCGGGGCCGAGGAAGCCGTGCTCCAGGAGGCGGTCGGTGGTGGTGGCCAGGACGGGGATCTTGCCGGTGAAGGTCTGGTACTCGACGCCTTCCTCTTCGTGGTGGCGGCCTTCCCAGTGGTGGCGGGTGGCGGTGCCGAAGGCGTCGAGGCGGGCGTAGAGCCCGTTCTCGGTGAAGCGGGGCCGGCCGCCCTTGAGGCCGCGGTCGAAGACGAACAGCACGGGCGGGCGCGGCGTGTGGCTGTGGTGGTAGCCGTAGCCGGCGGTGGTGAGGGAGCCGTAGAGGGTCTCGAACTCCGGGCGTTCGTGGTGGCCTTCCTTGACCAGCTTGCTGTACCAGCGGTGGTAGTTGTCGAGTTTGGCGGCGACCTTGTTGATGTCGGTCATGGTGCCGCGGTCGACTTCGAGGAAGAGCACGGGCAGGCCGCGCTCCGGCAGGCGGAGGACGGCGTCGGGGATGACGGCGTGCTTGCCGGTGATGGTGTGGGCGACTTCGGTGGCCCAGGCGTCCAGGCCGCCGGCCAGCGGGCCTTCGGGCAGGGTGCGGCGGGGTGGGGCTTGGCGGTCGTTGGTGCGCGGTGGTGCGCCGTGGGTGGTGGTGCCGGTGACGGCGTTGATGATGAACTCGTTGACGAGCATGGCGTGGGGTGCGCCGCTCTGGCCGGCTCCGCGGGCGTGGCCGCCCATCTGCCGGTCGTCGCCCAGGGCCTCGGCGGCGGCGAGTAGCCCGGCCGGGGTGAGGCCGAAGATCTTCTCACCGGGGCCGGCGCTCCTGCCGCCGAGGGCGGAGCGGGTGGCGGGCTGCGGCCTGTCGCCGAGCTTGCCGGCGGCGGTGATGGTGCTGGTGCGGCCACGCTCCTCGACCAGCTTGTGCTTGATCAGGTCACGGACGGCTTCGAGCACGTGCTCGGTGCGGTGCAGGGTGCGGTACTCGTCGGAGGCGATCAGGGCGTGCAACTGCTTGTAGGTGACGACCTTGAGCACGCCCAGCACCGCAAGGACGTCGGCGCGCAGGGAGGCGGTCGAGCCGTTCGGGTTGCGAGCAGAACGGCGGAAGTGCACCCGGGCGGGCGGGGCCGCCGGCTGTTCGCCGTCGCGCTGCTGCTCGTCCCGGCCGTCGCCGTGGTCGTGGTTCATGCCATGCCCCCGCTGGTGGTTCGTGGTGCTGATCTTCTCTGCTCTACCGCACACCACCGACACCGCCGGCCGCCGCCGCGCCGCCCGCCCCCGCCGCGCGCCGACCAACGGGAGGCGCCCGGCCGCCCGGCCGGGAGGGAGGGCCACAGCGGCCCGGGAGCGCACGCCAGGGCCCGCGGCCCCGGAGCGAACCCGAGACCGCGCCGCCCCACCGCCACCACCCCACCAACCCAAACAGACAGGCAAAGACAGGGGAGGGAGAGGGTTGTCGGCATTTTCGGGTGGCCCGAATGTTGGGGCTGACCTGGGCGAATGTCGAATCCCTGGCGGGAGGTTCTCCCCGGGGCATCACCCGGGGACGGCCCCGGGGAGACACCCGGGGCCCTCCGGCGGCCCGTTTCGCCTCGCCTGGGCCCGTACGCGCGCCGTGACGGCGTCTCAGGCACTGCACGGAACAGTACCCGCCGCGGGCCCGCCGAACGCGGCCGCCGGCGGATCCGGCCGGCGGGGCTCAGGACCGCAGGGTGCCGAGCGTGGAGAGGGTCGGCTCGGGTACCGGGCGCAGCCGAGCGGGGGAGACCGGCGGTGCTGCCGGCGGGGTGCGAGTAGGGGCAAGGTACTGCGGGATGACGGCAGCCAGGCCAGCGGCGGCCTCCAGGAGGAGCGGGTCCTCGCCGGGGCGCTCCAGCAGGGCCTAGGCGAGGCGGAGCGCGGCCTCCAGGACGGCGGCCGGCGCCTTCACCAAGCGCAGCGCAGCGATGGCGTCGATGGCCTGCTCGGCCGGCCGCTGGGCGGGTTGCGGGGCGTTGGGGCGGCCGGGTAGATCCGGGACGGCGGCCGGGCCCGCCCAGGGCGGCTGCTGGCGGCTCTGGGGGTGCTGGGGGTGCTGAGGGCCGAGGGCGCGGCCGGCGCCGGGGCCGAGGGCGCGTCGGGCGGACGACGGGTTGCTCACGGAGCGTTCAACGAGTCCGCCCTGGGCCGGTGGCGGCCTGGACGGTGCGGCCGGCACCGCCGGACGCACCACAAGCCGACAGCCCCCGGCAGGGTGAGAGCCCCCGGCTGTCCGGACCGTCACCCAAACCGCACCCACCACACCAACCAGCAACAGGGCAAGGGACAGACAGAAGGGGGTTGTCTGATTTTCCGGCGCTCCGAAAACCGGCTCTGACCTGCGAGAACGAGCGGATCGAGCGGGGAGTGAGGGGGTACCTACGGTGGTACCTGCGCGAGCACCTGCGGTGGCGCCCTCGGTGGTGTCTGCGGTGGTACCTACGTGGAGCCCAACGCGGCTGGCCAGCCGGCCGTCGGCCGACCCCCCAGGCCGCGGACGGCTCCGCCGGACGCGTAAAGACCAACGGCCCGCCGCAGGCGCGAACCCCGAACCGACCACACCCACCAGGACCAAGGAGAAGGGGTTGTCGGTATTTCCGGCCAGCCCAACATGGTCGCTGACCTGTGGCGATGCCGGTTCGGGGCGAATCGTCAGGTGCCCACAAGACGCCCGGAAAGGCGCTCCACAAGGTGCCCGGGAAGGTGTCCGACAAGACGCCTCACGAGATGCAGCCCCGTCAGCCGAGCACCGGCGCGACGTCGGCGTCGGCGTCGATCAGCCCCTGCTCCAGGGCGCGGCGCACGAGCAGGGCGGCGTGGTCGGCGGTGCCGCAGAACAGCGGGCGCTCGGGGCCGTCGAGGTCTTCGAGGAAGCCGCCATCGACGAGCGGGGCCCAGTCGTCGGTGTCGCCCAGGCCGTGCTCGACCCAGCCGAGCGCGCGGCCGTGCAGGCGGACCTCGACCACGCTTGGGTACCGGCTCCAGCCGGCCAGGTCCCAGCCCGGTCCGAGCAGCACCGCGGCGTCGTAGACCAGGTCGTGCTCGCCCAGGCCGCGCAGGGCGGGGTGGGGCGGAGGGTGCAGGAGCTGGTCGCCGTCGTAGGGCCAGAACGGGGCGGCCGGCCGCTCGGCCTGCCTGGTGGTTTCGCCCTGCGGGGCGGATCCCGGCCGGGGCCGGCCAGGGCCAGGCGGGCCGGTTTCGCCTCGCGGGGCGGATTCGGCCGGCTCTTCGTCGTCGAAGTCGTCGATGCCGGGGACGGGGGCCATCGGGTCGAAGATGGGGATCGTCGCCAAGTCGACGCGCTCCAGCGCCCGCCGGTGCAGGCGCTCGTGTCTGGTCAGGTCGGGCCAGCGGGCCTTGTCCCGCAGATCCCGGGCGTGGGAGTAGATCCGGTACTTGTATCCGGGCAGCAGGTGGGCCAGCTCGTCGAACGCCGCGGCCGGGTCACCGGTCTGCGTCTGCTCCAGGAAGAGCACGAGGCGGCGGCGCAGCGCGTCGGCCAGGCCGAGCAGGTAGCGGCCGTCGTCGCCGAAGTGCTCCTCGTCGGACTGGGTTGGGTCGGGTGCGGCTGCCGGGTCCGGCTCGACGGCGGCGGCTGCGGCTTCGCGGGCTGCGGTCTTGGCGCGGTCCATCTTGCTGCGGCACGAGCGCGAGCAGTAGAGGCGCGGCCGGGTGGGCGAGGGGGGCACCGGTGTGCCGCAGTCGGGGCGGGCGCAGATCCGGGCGCCGGCCGTGCCGTCGGCCGGCGGGGTTGGTGTGCTGACCGTCGGGGCGCTGTCCATCCCGGGATCGTAGCCACCGGGGCCGACGGCGGCCCGGGTTTCGCCCCGCGAGGCGGAACTCGGGTGGTCAGCGGTAGGTGCGGCGGCCCGGCTGGCGGCAACCGCGTCGTCCATCATCGCCGCGAGCACCGGCAGCTCGCGGTCGTAGGAGTTGGGCACCGTCCCCGGCATCGAGACGGTCAGCGCGAGCACCGCGGCCAGCGCGACCCGCTCCCCGGCCTCCAGCTGCGGCACGCTCTCCAGCGCCATGGCGCCGGTCAGCACCGAGGCGTCCAGCGCGTACCGCAGCTCAGGGTTCAGCTCGCCCTCGCCGTCGGGCAGGATCTCGTGCGCGGTGGTCTGCTCGATCGCCGCGGCGGCGTTCTCCAGGGGCTGGCCGTGCTGCTCGACCTGACGGCCGGTCAGCTTGCGGGTTCTCTGGGGCTGAAGTGTGGCGTGGGCGCGAGGGTGAGTCATTCGCGCAGCTCAGCGTCGGCGTGAGCGACGTTACCGTGTGCAACAGATGTGGTGGTATGCCCCGTTGGAGTGATCCCCGTTTCGGTGCTGCTCGACGATCTCACTACCTCATTGGGAGGGATGGGGTGGCGGGAACGCGGGATTTGATCACGGCGGGCAGTTGGAAGGCTACGCTCCGGTACGGTCCTGTCGGCTCGAGTTGTGTTTCGCGGCGGTTGGCGGGCCCGTTCTGTTCTGTCGTGGTCTGGATGGAGTGTTTCGATGGCGAACATTGATGTACCGGGCGTCTTCATCGAGGAGGACTCCTCGTTGAGCATGTCGGTGTCGTCCGGGGCGACGGCCGTGCCGGTGTTCATCGCCGACTTCGGTGCGGTCTTCGAGGGTGTGGTGCGGGTCAACAACTGGCTCGACCTGTCCCAGGCCGCTGGCGAGGCCACGGCCTCGGGAGCCTGGAGCGTCGTGCTGCGCGCGTACTTCGAGAACGGGGGCGGCTACTGCTACCTGGCCAACACCGCCGGCCGGACCCTGCAGGAGGCGCTCACCTCGATCGAGGCGTTCAGCGACGTGACGATCCTGGTGCCGCTGGGTCTGTGGGGCCAAGGCGCGGACGCGGCCGGCGAGACGGCCCGGGCCGTGAGCGCGTATGCGGCCTCCCACCTGGCGATGGCCGTTCTGCACGCCGACCGCGACCATGACGCCGCGCAGGCTCGCGACGCGGCGGTGGCGTTCAAGCTGGACGCCGAGCAGAGCGGGCATGCGGCCCTGTACCACCCGTGGCTGATCCCGTCCGGGGATGGCGCCCAGGCCGTGCCGCCGGTCGGCGCGGTCACCGGGCTGTGGTGCTCGGTGGATCGCGAGCGCGGTGTGTGGAAGGCCCCGGCGAACGTGTCGGTGAAGGGAGGTGCTCGCCCGGCCCTGGCGGTGACCGACACGGAGCAGGGCGACGCCCTGCTGGTGGATTTCCTGCGCGAGTTCAGGGGCCAGGGGACGGTGGTCTGGGGTGCCCGCACCCTCAACGAGACCGATGTCGAGTGGCGCTACATCCCGGTTCGGCGCCTGGCCGACACGGTTCAGCGTGACCTGCAGAGGGCCCTTGCCTCGCTGGTGTTCGAGCCGAACAGTCAATCAACATGGGAGAGGCTGAGGGCTGCGGCGGACACCTACCTGCACAACATCTGGCGGCAGGGCGGGCTGCAGGGCCAAACCCCGCAGGAGGCGTACTTCGTGCAGGTCGGCAAGGGCGTCACGATGACCGAAGCGGACGTCAAGGCCGGCAAGGTCGTGCTGAAGGTCGGTCTCGCTGCGGTCCGGCCAGCCGAGTTCATCATCCTGACCCTGAGCGGGACGGCTGGCCAGGCCTGACTCCCTGGAGTCCGAGGGGCCGGCGGCGCTGCGAGGCCTCGTGTTCGCGGCGCCGCCGGCCCTCGTCGCCCGGCTGCGCGTTTCACGATCTGGGTCAAGTCCCGCGGAACGCGAGCCTGCGCAGCGCCAGGCGGTGAAGTGCAATGCCCGTCGCAGTGCTCTGACCTGCGGTGGAAAAGGTTGGCGGGGAGAAACTCACCGGCCTTGCGGGGCGGATCTCACCGGGTGCGGGGCGGATCTCACCGGTCTGCGCAGCAAACTCACCAGCCTCGCCCACAGACTGCGCAGCCGTGCGCAGCCGGCTGCCACGTCGTTGCGCAGGGTGCGGCGTACGGTGTGCGCCGCACCGCCGGACCGGCCCGGTGACCTGCGGCGGAAAGGTTGGCGGGTCGAAACTCACCGGCCTTGCGGGTGCGGTGCGCGGCCGCGGGCCGGGCACGATAAAGACAGGCACGGGCGAGGGGATGGCGATGCGCAGCGGGGACGTCGTGATCGGCGAGACCTACATCGCGAGCATCCCCCAGCGCCTCCCGCACCAGCCGCGCCGCCCGGTGATAGGGATCTTTGAATTTTCGACGAGCGTCATCAGAGGACGGTCGTCCTCGTTCGGGGAGCCGGGCGCACGTCCACATAATTCTTCGGGTCTGGTCTTCTGAATTCGATGGGCGCGTTGAAGGTGGAAGTCCCGACTTCCCTATTCTGGGCGGTCGGGACTTCCTTTTTGTGACTGAGCGGTTCACTTGGCGAGTTGAGCGTTGATCGGGCGCATTGTCGTCGACGGACTCGACCAGGCCGGCGGCCTCGCCTGCGACGACGACGCCCTTCCTCCACCGGAGTACCGAAAACGCCGGGAGGCGCGCCTACCGCCAGGCAGTGGTGGTGGCGATGATGGCCTGGGCCAAGGCCACGGGTTGATGGCGAGCAATGAGGTGCCCGGCGCCTTGGATGGGCCGGACCGTGGTGTGAGGAGCCAGGCGCAGCAACTGGTCGATGTCATCGTCGGTGAGCGACGAGCCGTTGTCGCCGTGGACGAGCAGGACGGGCAGGTCGAGTTCCGCGGTGACCTGCCGTAGCAGTGGAACCTGCGCGAGGATGTCCTCGACGAGCTCGGTGTGGGCGCCGGACAGGCTGACAGAGGCGAGGAAGCGGCGGACCCTGGAGGGTTCGAGGCAGGGTACGACGTCGACCAGCACCAGCCCTGCCACCTTGGCTCGCACTGCCGGATCCGTGAGGGCGGCGATGGCGGCGAGCCCACCGAGTGAGGCACCGACGAGCACGCTTGCCGGTGGCTCGGCGTGCACCATCGCGGTGATGTCGTCCGCGCACGCGGACAGTGTCCGAGCAGTGCCCTCGCTGTCGCCGTGGCCTCGCTGGTCGAAGGCCACGCACCGGTACCCGGCATCGACGAGGACCTCGCTGACCGGCCCCCACACCTGACGGCGTTCGCCACCGGCGTGAAGGAGCAGGAAGGTCGCTCCGGCGCCGACCTCTTCCCCATGCAGGATCACATCGGGGCGAGTGATCCACCGTTCGCGTGGGGCGGTAGGGCCGATCATGAAACTGACACCTTCCCTCCTCGTGCCGCACGTGTCCTTGGCCGGACCGCCAGGGCCTGCCAGTGCCCCAGCTGAACGCGACACTTCACGCTGCTCGCGGGGCACGTTGGGAACGGTACCGCGACCTGTGCAGGTGTTGAACCCAAGGCGACACGAGCACGCGCTCACCGGGTGCGGCGGCCGGTGTCGGCAGCCTCAGCCGGGTGCCGACCCGGCTGTCCCGTCCAGTCTGAGTTGGCAGTTCGTGGGGGCTCTGACCTGTGGGGCTGCCAGGTGGTTTGGGAATGGCGTCGGACGCTGTTCTCAAACGAGTTGGCTTTCGTGGAATGGAGCTCGCGCGATGGGCGGCGTCCAGCTGCCCGCGCCGGATGCCCGTTCGATCACGTGTCAGCGAGGGCAGGCAGAATGCGTCCATGATTGACGACTACCGGCCCGGTGATGTGCTGAGTCTGGAATGCCCGTTCACCGAGACCACGGTCACCGAGGTCTCCCGCTACGTCTCCGTACGGTGGCCGTGGCTGGAGGTGGACCCGCAGGCCAAGCACATCAGGTGGAACGGCCAGCGGGCGCTCCCAACGCCTGAGGCCCACGAGTGGGAGATCTTCCGAACGGAACCGGCGGAGACCGTACTGAAGCCGGGTGACACATGCCTGGTAGGCATCCCCACGACTGTGGTGCACGTCCTGGCGGTCTATCACTTCGATCCGCCTCAGGTCACCGGCATGCTGCCGCGGCCCGCGTCCTACCTCGATCTCCTACGGCAGGGTGACACCTATGACCCCGAGCTTGAGGACCAGGCCTACGCACTCGATCCGGCCGGCGGCGAACCGATCCGCATCGAACTGCTCTTCCGCCCGTACGCATTCCTCGAACCAGGCGATGAGGTCGCCGATCGGAGTGGGCGCGTCTGGCGGTTCGATGCGGCCTGGGACTGGTACCCCTTTGACGGTGGGCAGCCCGGCGCCCCGGCCTGGCCACTGGCTCTGCTCTCACGCAATGGTGAGCCAACGCCAGAGGAAGCCGCGGCAGTCGCCCGCGCGACGGCGGTCGGCAGCCACGCGGAGGAACTGGATCGGTGGACTGGGCTTACCCTGGCGCAACCAGCCGCCCATCAGCAGTGACCTCGCCGGGATCGACAAGATCAGATGGCAGGAGTACCGCCAGCGACCGTGGGGCGCGAAACGGTGAGAATCCGACAACACGGATGAGACCGAGTGAGAATCCGCCAGCTTCAGCGCGACAGGACACCGGCACATCGCATCTTGTCGACGCCGCAAGCTCAACTCGCCACCTCAACCGCTCATCCGCCAAGTGAAGTGCTCAGTCACGATTTTCTGGCGACACGGGGCCGCCGAGTGGGGTCAGAGCTCGATGTCGAGCCATCCGATGTCGTTGAGCTCGGTGGTGAGGCCGCCGGCGCGGCGGCCGTTGTCCTTGAAGTAGTGCTCTTGGAGGGCCTGGGCGAGCAGCTCTTCCTGCTGGGCCTGGCTGGCTCCGGCGTCAATCAGCTCGTAGAGGCGCCGGGCCACCTCGCCGGGCATCTTCTGGGTGATCAGGCGGTCGCGGGGGTCGTCGGTGGAGCCGGCCGCCGAGCTGAAGCCGAACTTGGCCTGCATGTGGAGCATGAAGCCCCTCTGCTCGGCCTGGCGGCGGACCCGGTTCCTCACCCGGGGCTGCCACTTGGAGCGGACCTGCTTCTCGATCGTCTTCGCGGCGGCGGGCTTCGGGGTGCCCTGGCCCTTGAGCCAGCGTTGCACAGTGCGCTGGCTGACGCCGAGTTCCTGGGCGAGCTGCTTGGTGGAGCCCTTGGCGCCCTTGAGCAGGAAGCGCATCCGGGCGGTGGTGGACTGCGGGATGGGCTTGGTGCGCTCGGCGCGCTCCAGGCCCTCGTCGATCTCCCCCACGGGGCATCTCCTTCCCGGCGGCCGCGGGGCCGACGGTAGTGGTGGTGGTCTGGGGCGGCCGCCGGGTGGTGCCGGCGGCCGCGGGGGGCTACTCGTCGTCGGAGACGACGCCGCCGGTCTTGATGTGGCGGGCCGGGTTCGCCCCATCCGCCAGGATCTCCACGACCTCCGCCATCGGCCGGCTCCCCTCGAACTTCGCGTGCCCCGGCGAGACGCCCAGGCGCAGCGAGGTGGTGAGGGTTCCGTCGGGGCGGGTGAGGGCGTCGAGTGCGCCGGGGCCGGGGGCTGCGAAGACGGCGCAGTCGGAGAGCACCGCGAAGCAGTACAGGCCGGTGTCGTCCGCCATGCGGCGCAGTTTGCGGTGGAGGTTGACGGTGGCGGTGTCGATGACCAGGGCGCGCATCAGCGGGTCCCAGGTCGGGCGCTCCAGGGCCGGCCAGCGCTGGCCGGGCTTCCAGCCCTTGCGGGGCTTCTCCCGCAGTTTGCCGATCGTCCCCTTCGCGGTCTGCTTGATCGCGGTCAGGACGGCGAGCTCCGCCGGGTCGCCGGTCTTGATGGCGGCCATGGCGTCCAGGAACGCCAGCGGATCCCGGTCGGCCAGGTCGAGCGGCACACCCAGCGCAGCCATGGTGTCGACGTACGCCTGCCGCAGCCGCTTGTGCCACGGGTCCAGGTACGGGCCGGACTCGTGGCGCAACCAGCCCTCGGTGGGTTGGACCTGGGCGCCGAGCTCCACGGCGTAGGCGACCTTCACCGTCGAGTACCAGGCCGGTCCCGTCGGCGCGGTGCCGTCCGCGGTGAACGGGTTCGGCAACAGGGGGTCCAGCTCGAGGTGGGAGAGGTCGACCAGCCAGGAGCCGGGCAGCTTCTTGTCGAAGGCCGGCTGCATTTCGTGGACCGGCCCGGACAACGGCAGCGTCAACCTGCCGGCGGCGGCGAGGAAAGCCATGTTGACGTCCAAGCCGACCGCGAACGGCGCCGCGGCTTCGGTGTCGGTGAGCGGGCGGTGCCAGTCCCACGCCTCGGTGACCAGCACGTCGCCCGGCGCGCGGCCCTCGGCGAGCGGGTGCATGTCTGGGACCTCCGGGATCGCCGCGTCGAAGGCGTCCTTGTGCCGGGAGCCCTCCACCGGCCCGGACGTCCAACCGGACTCCGTGCGCACCGCCATGGTCGGCGGGCGCAGCGCCGTCACCAGCTCCAGGCCGGAGACGGCGGTGGTACCGCGCGGGGTGATGACCCGCGTCGCGTAGGTGCCCAGCAGGCGGGCCAGGTCCGGAGCGGCCAGACCCTCCGGGACCGCCCAGCCACCCGAGGCCAGCGCGCCCCAGGCCGGGACGCACAGCTGCACGCACACCCGCTTGCCGTCCTCGGGGGTGCGGTAGATCCGCGCCCACGGGCCCAGGCCCCGCTGGGTAAGCAGCCAGCCGGCCTTGCTGAGGGCCTTCACCTGCTTGTGGGACTCGGGCAGACGGCCCAGGCGCGGCACGTACTCGGCCTTCTCGTCACGGCCGAGCGGCGGCAGGCCAAGCTCCGCCAGGGCGGCGTCGGTGACGACGACCAGGGCGTCGCCGTCCTTGCCATGCCGGTGCAGGCGCGGCGAGCCGAACTTCGCCTCCAGCGCCCACTCCACCACCGCGGCGAGCGTGCGCCCGGTCGGCGCGGTCGGCGCCTGGGTGCCATCCGCGAGGTAGGCCACCAACGCCTTGCCGTCCGCGGCGACATCGAGCACCGCCAGCGGACCCGAAGGGAAGCGAGCGGCAGCCGCCACCTCCCAGTCCGCGGCCCCGGCCGACGCGGCGGCGGGCTTCTTCGCCGGAGCCTTGCGCGCCCGCGAGGACGCGGCCGGACGCGACGACGACGCCCGGCCCGACACGGCCGAAGCCGGACCGGCCGCCGGGGCGGACTGACGCGGCGCAGCGGCCGGTGCCGCCGTAGCGACAGGAACGATCTGCGCGGGCTGCTGAACGGCCGGGCCAACGGCCTCCGGCCCGGCCGCAGCGGCGGGGCGGCAGAAGCCTCCCAAGTGCATCGGGTAGTTCTGCGCCCGGTAGACGGAGGGCTGGCCGCACTGCACGCACGGCAGCGGCGGGCCCATCAGCAACGAGCCGTCCGGGTTCTGGTCCAGCATTGCCACCGGGGCCGGCTGCTCGGCCACCGCAGCGACGGCGAACGTCTCCGGCACCGGGTCGGGCTGCGGGACGGGCTGCGGGACGGCGACCGGCGCGGGCTGCCGAACCGGGGCGGCCTGCGCCGTGGTCTCCTGGGCGGGCCGCACCAGGCCTGCGGCCTGTGCCCGGCGCAGCCAATCGATGGGCTCCACGGTGCCGTGCTGCAGGGCCAGCGTCGCCAGGAACCGGATGTACACCTCGCGCTTCGGCGGGCGCGGGTCCGTCGTCCCGGCCTCCCACCGCACGATCGTCTCCCGGCGCGTCTTCAGCGCCTTCGCCAGGTCCTCCTGCGTGTACTCGCCGAGCTTGCGCAACCGCTCCCGCTCGGCCGGCACCGGCAGGTCCTCCACCGGGCGCGGCCGCGCCAACAACGCGTCGATCGACGCGAACAGATCGTCAGTCACGTTCCACCTCCACCACACACCCTAGCGTGAAAGTAACCTTTGGATCGCACATTTCAGCGCACATTCACCGGATTGAGGCTCCGCGGAACCGCTCATTGACGAGGGGGTCTGGTCATCACGCGGACGGGGGTAGCCGCACCACGCGGACCCCTTTAAGAGCAGTAGTCAGAGCAGTGACGCGAGCCCTCCTGGACACCCGGAGGGCTTCTACAGGTGGCTTCGCACGCGACGCGCGAGGCCCCGCCCACTTGTTGCGCCGCGAAAGGGAGTTTGTCAGGCCGCCGTGGCCTGCTCGCGCTCGACGAGGAGGTGCGGATTTCGGCCCGGTCCGAAGAAGCACCACGCCGACCGGAAGACACCCTCACACCCGGACCCACGCGCGGCTACGCCCCGCCACCCAGCATGAACCCAACCCACCGAGCCGGCGCCGGAGCACCAACCGGAGCGAACGCCCGGCCACCCGCCGGCCGAGCGCAGCGGCCCCCGGCCGGCGGCGAGCAGGACGACCTCCCCCGCCATCAGCGGACACAACATGGCCCCGCCCAGCACCAGGGCCAGTAACCGGACCTGACAGCCCGCCACGGGGGCCAAGCGGGACACGAACGGCCCGAGACGGAGCACCGGAGCCAACCGAGCCGGCCAGGGAGCCAGGGATAGCAGGCGGCCTGCCCGGTGGTCCGCAGCCGCAACGGCGGGCTCTACGCTCACCGCTGCAGAAGGTCTCTGCTATGTCACACCCTGTCAGCGCAAGTGGCGGTCGACCACCACTCGCGCGCGCTCCCGAGTCTCTCCGTACCCACGCTTAAGGGCACCACACCGATCGAAAAGCGCCATGACACCCGAACCCACGCACGGCAACACCCCAGCCCCCCAGCCCTTCCTCGAATTGCACGCCGGCGGCCTGCACCTCGTCATCGAGCGACTCCCCGGCCGCCTCCTCACCCTCCTGGGCACCCCCTCGCCAGCACCATCGCCAGCACCGCCTGGTTCACCACCCGGTAACCACGCCGGCGGCACGAGGTCCGCACCTCACCCGACGGCAACCACCACCCCACCGGTTCGTGCTGAAGGTCCACAGTAAATGTGATCTGGCATGTGACAACTGGTACGCACACCGCCCCGTACTGTCAGCCCGGCGCCGGCACAGCAGCCGGCCATCGCCGTAGCAGCGCAGGAGGGCCAGAGGCCAGACCTGGACAGTGTCCTGAGCCCGGCAGACGCTCAGTCAGCCGCCCGCCGCTTCGACGTGCGGAGCCGTAGCACCCAGCGAAGGACGGCAACCTCGGCAAGCGCGACGAGGACGACCAGGACGTTGAAGGCCGGGTCGCTCAGCGTCCCTCCAACACCGGTCGCGACCAGTGGAAGGGCCGCCGGCGCAGACGCCACCGCAAAAACGACAGCAGGCACCTCGCCGGAGCCACCAAGCGGGTCGGACCAGGGCTGCACCGTCGTCCAGACCCCGAACACAACGAGCAGCACGGCATACCCGAGAAACAAAGTGCGGCCAGCGGTGGGGCGTCTGGGGCGAGCGGTCATGGCGAGATGCTGTCAGGGCCCGACACGCAGGCGCACAGCGGGTCCTGACCCAGCCCCTGCCACGCCCCACACAGCAAACACGACAGCGGTGCGAAAGCTGCCGGCGCCACCGCAACCAGCACCGCGAACCCCGAACACCCGCTCCACCAACCAACCTTCTGACACGAACTCAGAACACCATCAACACCCAGCAAGAACCAATTCCATAAAAGCACCCCGCAGGAATTGAGACCCAAACACCAATCGGAAACGCCCCACAGTCGGAAACGCCCCACGGTCCGAACAACCGCACGACAACCCTCCGACCCACTACACACAGTTACCAAGCAGCCACCAACGCGCGCCAACAGGTCCACCCAAAGGTCCAGACAACACGAGACCCGAGGCCATTCCACGCCACCAGATAACAACAGGTCACATCTGCGAGCCTCTCCCTCGGTGCTCGCACGCGCGGCCCGCCGCCGGGCACCCGCCGCCAGACACAGCTTCCGGGTCGCCCGTCCAGCCGGGGCCCCGTCGATACGCTGAGCCATCAATGTTTCTCTCTAAGTGAGGAGTGGGCATGCCGTACTCACCGCTGCTGGTCAAGCCGATGAAGGAGGAGCTGACCGAGATCGGCTTCACCGACCTGCTGACCGGCGACGCCGTGGACAGCGCCATGGAGAAGGCCAAGTCCGGGGTCACCCTGGTGGCCATCAACTCCGTTAAGGGAGTTGCGGCCGGCATGGCCCGGCCCGGCGTCCGCATCGCCCTGGAGAACACCTCCCACCGCCCCGACCAACTGCTCACGGTCTTCGCCGACCAGGACCTGGAGGCAACGGACCGGATGCGCTCCTACTTCGCGGACATCCCGCCCTCCGACCCCTCCTTCGCCCTCTTCAAGGACGGCGAACTCGTCTACTTCATCCCCCGCCACCGCATCGAAGGCCGCGACGCCAACGCCGTCGCCAGCGACCTCCAAGCCGCCCTCGACGAATTCGGCCAGTAGGAACCCCAACCCCCACCCCGCACACCCCCGGCCCAGGGAACCCGAAGGGGGCACCCTGGGCCGGAAGGAGAATCGGCCCCACCAATATGAGAGGGTCACCCCCACCGGCCCGACCTGGTCACACCCTGCGGGCCTTCGCCGGGTAGAGCCGTGCGTGCAACACGCGCTCCTCCCACCACGGATCGGCCTTGCCGAAGGGTTTGACGCCAGTTTCTCCGCCGCAGCCCGGCGCAAGTCGCCAGGTCGCCGGGTCATCAAGCGACCTGAGCAGCCGACAGGAGTGGCCGACCCGGGCCGACCGCTCTCCCCCGCTCGGCTGGGCTCGTTGTCAGAGCGCCGTGACATGCTCGGGCACCCGATCAACCACCCCCAGCGAGCGGGCCGCAGCCCAGCTGCTGCACCTGCGCACCGCCACCATCCCCGTCCTGGTCCTCGCCGCGGCCGCCGCGCTGATCGCCCCGCAGTTGGAAGACCCGGACCCGGCCACCCGCGAAACCGCCGGCGCCGTCCACGCCCGCCTGCTCGCCGCCATCGAGGACGCCGCACCCGACCGATAGCAAGCACTCGGCCCCGCCGGCCTTCGAGCGCACCGAGCACGCCGCCGACCGTCAGACTCCGAACCTCTCCACGGCTATCGCGGTAAAGGTGTCGGCGCGCCCTAGGAGCTTGCCCATAGGGCCTGACCTGTGGGATAGACGATCCGGCTGGGGTGCTGCCGCAACCCTCGGCGCAACCATGGACCCCACAGTTGGGGCAACGGTTCAGACAACCGTTGAGCCCCCCATGAAAGCAACCCCGCCGGACGGCCCGGGTCGGCGCCCCGGCGGTGCGAAGGGGACGGGCGGGGGCGGTGCAACCGAGGCGGCGGGCGGGTGGGGTGATCAGCGCTGATCACCCCACCCGCCCGCCGCTGTCCCGCGCGGAGCCCGCTCAGTACCGGGTCGGTACTGGCTCGGGCCCGGCGTGGTCCTGCTCGGGATGCCCGCTCAGTGCGGGGACGTACAGAAGGTGCCCTGGAGGTCGACGTCGCCGACCGGGCCGCCGGTCGCACACACCATGCTGAGGTACCCGGTGGTGGCGATCGCTGGGGTGGAGAGCTGGAACGAGCCCTGCTGGACCCGGACCGCCGAAGCCACCGTCTCCCAGGGGGCGCCCCAGCTGCGCTCGATCCTGACGTCGACCCGCAGCACGGTGAGCTGGTCCTCCGTGGGCGCGTAGATCCGGGCCGACCCGGCGACGCCGCCGCTGACGACCTGGTGCCAGGCACAGGGTCGGTTCAGCGCCGGCACGCAGCCAGGGTCCACGGCGGCCTGCGCCGGCGCGGTCACCACCCCGAGCAACGCCGCCGTCGCCACCATCAAGCCTGCGATACGAGAAATCATGGCACTGTTCTCCTTTGAATCAGAGCCGGACTGTCGGTCTGTGGCGACTCTTTCATTAGAGTGACGGTATAGTCACTGTGGGTTGCATCACGTTTGAGCGGTACATGCCACGGGGAGATCCGACCACCCTCCGGAGCCACCCGCTCCGCTCCACGCCAGCGGCAGTGACTGTGGAGGTGACAGTGACGCCACCGTGCTGAGCATGACGGCACCGCGGATCGACGGGCACCCGACGCGGGTCCCCGTCCGCAGCCGACACGTGTGACGCTTCCGAACCTCCGGCGGCCCGGACCTAACAGTCCGCCGCATGTCGACCCGAGATCGCGAAACCGCCCCCGGCCAACCCACGGGCCCCGCAAGGGCCGCCACGGTCGACGACGTCCGCGCCCTCACCTGCAAGCGCCTAAACGCCTGGTGGACTGTGCTGTTGGTGGATCCGGTGGCGGTACGGCTGGTCCACTGGACGGACCGGCACACCCGGATCACGTCCGACCAGGTCACCTGGGTGTCCACACTGGCGGGGCTGGGCGCGGCCGGCCGCTTCGCCCGAGGCGACCGCGGCTCGCTGCTCGCCGGCGCCCGCCTCTACCACCTCAGCTTCGTACTCGACTGCGTGGACGGGATTGGCCCGCCTCCAAGGCAGCGACACGCTCTTCGGCAACTGGCTCGACTTTGCCCTGGACCGGGCCCGCGTGGCCTACTGCACCGTCGCGCCGATGGTCGGCGGGCCGGTGCACCGGCATGACGACCTCTCCACTGCCCTGGCTTCCGCTGCCCTCCCCGACCCTGGGACGGCGCCCAACAGCACCGAACGGTGGGCAGCCTGCGAGACAGCCCGGATCCACGTTCGACCGCCCGTCACACCCGGGTCTGCAGGATCCGGCCCGGCCAGAACGACCCGTCCGACCGCAGCTCCTCGAACTCCAGGGTCGCGGTGAAGCCCAACTTCTCATACTCCTGCACGATGCGGCCGTCTTCGCCGGCCCAGCAGTGTGTCCGGAGCAGCCGCGCACCGCGGCGGGTAGCCTGAGCCCGGGCATCGGCGACCAGGGCCGCCATGGTGAACTGCCGGAACCTTACTCTGGTCACCAGGAAGTGCAGGTAGAGCTCGGGTTCCTCGACGGTAGGAGCGAATTCCGGGGCTTCGTCGGTCAGCACGGAGCCGCCCGTGATGCGGGTCAGCATGTCACGACAGATCCGCGTCTGTCCGTCCCGGATATGGCGCCGTGCCTGCTTGACGATCGGCGGGGGTTCCTCCCATTCCAGTGTTTCGAGCAGGTCGACGCGCTGCACCGGGACCAACCAAGAGCTGTGGTCATGGAACATCGCCAGGAAATCCAGGACGTCGCCGGGGTCGCCCTCCGCGACGTCCATGTCGCTCCACTCTGTCCACTCGCCCCGCTCGATCATGGCACCCTCCCCCGACTGCTGTACCAGCTGAGAGCTCTGTCCTACCTCAAAAATTGAGGAAGGGCTAACGAGTCCAGGCCGGTGATGCGAGCTCCTCGGCAGGAACGGGGCCATCGGCGAGGTGATCAACCAGCAGGCTCGGCCCAGGGGGAGACGTTGACGTTGGTGTCCGGCGTTCCGCGGAGCGTCTCGGCCATGCGACCCCTTCCACGTCGAGGCCGGGCACCCGCATTGCGCCAAGCAGGGAGTCGGACGAGCTGGCCTGTGCCGATAGGCATGGGGATCGCCGTGTCCAGCTGTCGTGGGGATCAAGCAACAGGGCGGAGACAGTGGCGGATTACCTCCCGCCCAACCTCCGCCGGACATCCGAGGGCACGGCGGCGGCCAGCGGTTCACCCTGGTGGCGAGACTGCGATGCGTGGAGGGGGCCAGGGCGCCTGCGGCGGTTCGTCATCCGGAGGGCCTGGCCGCTATCGCCAGGGGCTGGCCCTGGCTCCCGCGCAGCCGGCGCTCCAGGTAAAGCTCCACAAAGACCGCGACCTTGGCGCGCAGCGCCCAGGGGTCGAAGGGTTTGACGATGAAGTCGACCGCGCCCACCGAGTAGCCGCGCATCGAGTAGTCGGCATCGGCGCCGATCGCGGTGAGGAAGATGATCGGTATGTTGCGGGTCTTGGCGCGGCGCTTGATGTGGGTGGCGGTCTCGTAGCCGTCCATGCCGGGCATCTGGACGTCCAGGATGATGACCGCGAAGTCCTCGTGTTGGAGGAGTTCCTTGAGGGCGTCCTTGCCGGAGGCGACCGCGACGAGTTCCTGGTCGGGTACCTGCAGGACGCTCTTGAGGGCGAGCAGGTTGGCGGGCTGGTCGTCCACCAGCAGGACTTTCGGGCGGATCCCGGGTGGCAGGAGGTGGCGGACACTCTCGACCGCGGTGAACAACTGCTCGCCCGGGTCCAGGCCGCGCTGGACCTCGACCAGGGCCAGCTGTCGCTCCAGCAGCTCGCAGCGCTCCTCGGCCAGCTCGACCCGGCTCTGTACCTCCGTCAGCTGGGCCCGCAGCCGGGTGACCTCGGCGGCCAGCCGGTTGCGCTCGGCCAGGATCGTCTCCTCGTCCGCGTCGCCCGGGTCGAGGGGCTGAAGACTCAGGCGCACCTCCAGGTCCGCGATCCGCTCGTTGCGATCGACCAGGGCGTCGTCCAGTATCTCCTTGCGGGCGGAGGAACGGCGGGCCTCCCGATCGGCGTCGGCCAGCTGCAGCTGGAGCTGGGCGACCGCCTTCGACATCGAGACGGAGGTGCGCTGCGCAGCGCTGTGCAGCCGGCGCAGCACGTCCATCGCCTCCGGGGTGAGCGCCACGCAGCGCTCCTCCGCGACGTCGGTGAGCAGGGTTTGGACGAAGCTCCACTGCGGGACGCGGCTGCCGGCGAGGTAGCGCGAGAGGGTGCCCGGGCTGAGGAAGCGGCGCGTCGCGTAGCGCCGTACCGACAACCCCAGGGCCTCGAACTGCTGGCGCAGGGCCTCGGCTAACGCCCGGCACTCGCTGTTCAGACCGTCGTCCAGAGGCTGAAGCCCCGCCATCCGTGCCCCCCTGGGCCTGCCGTAGTCCGTCACCATGTCACTGCTTCCTCCTCTGCCGTGCTGCCGGGCGCAAGGCGCTGTGCGGCTCAACGCCCGGCAGCTGGTCTCATGACGACGTGTCGGTGCCTCCACTGGTCTCGGCTCCGACCAGGCGGTCGAAGAACGGCACCGCGAGCCCGAACGCACCGCCTCCGTACAGGACGCACTGCGCCGCGGGGGTGCGGGCCAGGAGGGACAGCACCCCCGCGCCTATCCCGGTCAGCAGGGCGAGTACCAGCACCAGGGCCGACCTGACCGACAGCAACGGACGCCGCACCTTCAACCTCCCCAACCACGGCGGCTGATCATCGGCCGCCGCCCGAATCCCGGCGCCAGTCGGCCGAGTTGACTGCCAGCATGGAGCAGCCCCCAGGTGTTGCGCCTCCCGCATCACTGTTGCGGGGCCACTCGGCAACACACCGGCAACACCCTGCGCCAGCGGGACTGAGGGATCCCGGAATCATGGCACTGCGCAAGGCTGAGCCGTCGGTGTCGTTCACCGGCCATCACCACCAGGTGGCCGGTGGCCTCCGTTTGGGTGGCCGGTGAGGGGCCGTCGTCATCAGCTGCCCTGCCGGTTAGCCGGATCGGTCACCTGAAGCTTGAGTGTCGTGGTCGCCGCCGGGGGCGCCGAGGCCGCGGGCGGAGGGCGCGCTCCAGCCGGTCGGGCGCTTGAGGGCCAGGTACTGCACGGCGGGCATCGCGCGCTCGACGCACAGCCGGTCGAGGTGCGCGCAGCGGAGGACATCCAGGGCCTGGCCGACGGAGCGGTGGGTGCGGGCGCGCTGGCGGGGTCGGCCAGGACCACTGCGGCCGGGGCATCCCGGTGCGCGGCGGCGATGTGCCCGGCCTGCCCCCACAGACCGTCCGGCAGCGGCGCGGTCCAACCGATCGGCCGGCCCCAGTAGAGCAGCTGATGCACGTCCTCGGCCCGCGGGTCGTCCCAGGAGGCAAGCAGCCAGTCCTCACCAACCGTCAGGTCCAGGTCGTCGAGGCAGTCCGGCTCGCCGAACCGCACCGTCGGGATCGTGCACGCCGCGCGGCGCAGCGCCTCGAACTCCTCCGCCCGCTGCTCGACCGTGGTGGCAGGGGCGTGCACGGCGACGGCGGTGCGGATTTCGGCCCGGGCCGTAGTGCGGGTGTGCCGGGGCCGGGCGCGGGGGCGGCATTTGCAGCTCGGGCCTCTTGGGGCTTCGGCGCGGCCACGGTCGCGGGCCCATTTACGGCCCGGGCCGCAGGGGCCAGGACCGTGGGGGAGACGCGAGCCAGGACGTCCGGGCGCATCAGGTCCTCCTCGGCCCGGCGGAGAGTCGCTCACATGGACATGGTCGGCGGCCCGTACAGTCCTGGGACCAGGCTCGGGTTCCAGGGCACGAAGCAGGCGTAGGCGAGCAGGGCGATGCCCAGAACGAGGCTGAACGCCTTGCCGTGGCGCCAGGTCTTCTCCAGGAACACGGCCACGCCCAGGCCGGCCATCCAGGCGAGGTTCATCACGCCAACCACGATCAGGACGACCATCAGGCCCCAGCAGCAGCCAACGCAGTAGCCGCCGTGATAGAAACCGACGCGCAGGTCACGCAGCCGCCCGGTGTAGCCGCCGAAGTGCATGAGGAATCCGACCGGGGAGCGACAGTGGCTCAGGCAGCGGTCCTTGAGCGGGGTGACCTGGTACAGGCCGGCCCCCGCCAGCAAGAGGGCACCGATCCAGGGCGCGACGCTCGGGGACCGGGCGGCGAGTTCGCCGCCCGCCCAGGCCGCGCCGTACGCGGCCAGCCCGAAGACCTCCCACGCGCACAGGTAGCCGAGGACCAGGCCGGTGCTGCGCCCTGCGCGCGTCCAACCCGTCGCGTGGGCGCGCAGTGTCCGCAGATACAACGAGACGACGGGCGTGACGGACGGGAGCATCATCGCGGCCATCATCAGCCCCCACAGGGCCAGGAAACCCCACAGGTCGCGCCCCATCGTGCCTGGCCCCGGCGCCATGTCGGAGGTGCTGCGGACCGTCAGAACCCAGGCCAGCGCTGCCGTGGCCAGTAGCGCGCCCCAACTCACCGGGACGACGGCCCGTCGAGCAAGCGGTGTCGACATTCAGGCCGCCCAAGAGAACGGCGCCGAGAAGGCGTTCTTCCCTTCGTTTCCGAACTCAAGGCCGAAGGCGCTCACCCGCGACCTCGTCGCGGTTCCGGCTGCGAGGGTGTCCGCAGGGAATCCGACCCCGCTGACCCTGACGCCCTTCCCGGTTGCGTCGAGCGGGGAGACGAAGTCCTCGACCTCGAGATCGATCGCGTCGCCGATCGTCACGCGGTGGCTCCGACCGTCGTCGGCGTAGTCGATCCGGGCGACCTCCAGCCCGAGCATCTCGCCGACCAGCGGTCCGAGGGCTTCCATCGGGCCGCCCAGCTGACCGGAGAAGACCGCCCCAAGCGCTTCGGCCTGCTCCGGCGAGGCGGCCTCGTCCATGATCACGCCCAGCCGCCAGTTGCCTTCGCTCATGAGCGGCGGGGTATCGGCCACCACGGCGACCGTCAGGCCACTCACGTCGACAGCGTCGACCTGACCGGAGTCGACGTGGAAGGCCAGGACCACCTGACAGCGGTCGTAGTCCGCCGGAGCCGAGAGGCCGGAGGTGGAGCAGGGACACACCATCTCGCAATTGCAGTTCTCGAAATACGTCCCTTCGATACGCCATGCCATCGGAAGCTCCCTTCCTGAGGCTGAGGCACACGTCTGCTTCTCCATCCTCCGCCCTCGACGAACACCGGGCAATGCGCGGATAACCTGATTGGCAGTGTCATGACAAGAAGTTGGTTTGGGGCCCACTGCCGCTACCAGCAGGATCGCTGCGGAACAGGGCCAGGCGGGGCCTCCGCGAGAGCACCGCCACACCCGTCACACCCCGACGCCGCAGACTCGACCCGGCCGAAACCGACTGATTGGCCAACCTGCGGCGCGGCACTCGGTCCGGCCGCGGGCAAGGCCGACCGCGTGGTGCAGGGCGCAGACGCCGTCATCGCCGCTCCGGCGCAGCCACACCAGGCCGCACACCAGCGGGGAGCCAAGGAACGGCCGGCCCCAGGCCCGGTCAGCAGGTACAGGGCGGCCGCTGTACATGGACACTCTTCCAGCCGCTCTGGCTCGGCGGCGGGGTCCTCGGGGCAGGCCGCCGGCCCGGGTGGGCCCGGACAGCGGGGTACGGGTGGCGGTGCGGGCCGTCGGTCTGCTCACCTCGCACATGAGCCAGCGCCGGGAGAGCAACCTGGAGGTCTACCGGCAGGACGGTGGACGCTCAGGTGCTCTCCAACCCCGGGCTCGCACCCTCGCAGATCGACAGCGCGATCACCGCCGCCCTGACCGAGCGCAGGCCCGTCTACCTGGAGGTGACGGACGACCTCTGGAACGCCCCGTGCGCCGCGCCGCAGGGCGAACTCCGCCGTCAGGAAAGGCCGTTCACCAAGAGGAACGAGGACATGCTCACCAAGGCGGTGCAGGCCTCGGTGGAACTGGTCGAGCGGCTCGGCACGCCGGTGCTGTGGGCGGGCGAGGAGATCGAACGCAACCGGCTGGAGCAGGAGCTGGTCTCGCTGGTGCAGCTGACCGGTATCCCGTTCTGCACCACCGTCGGCGCGAAGTCCGTGGTCTCCGAGAACCCCCCGGGCTTCATGGGCGTCTACAACGACAAGGCCAGCCTGCCGGAGGTGCGCAAGGCCTTCAAGGCCGCCGGATGCCGGATCGGCCTCGGCACCTGGTCGACGTCGAAAAACCTCAACGGCGAGAAGTCGATCGGCGACGACTGGATCGTGGCCGCGCCACCTCGGCCCCACCGGCAAGGCCCGCCACGCCCGCAGGAAGGGGGTGCCTGCGGCACCCCCTTCCTGCTCTGCTCGCACGCCTGCCCTGCTCCGACGAGGGACTGTCGGCGCTGGGGCGGTGGGTGCAGGTGGCGGCGAGGGACGGCCAGGCGTGCGTCCGGCGAGGATGCGGGTGGCCAGTTCGCGGACCTGGGTGGCCCGGGCGGCGGGCCTGCTTCGGGGCCCGGCGCGGGTGGCGATGCCGGTGCCGTCAGCGGGAGCGCTGCGGTAGGCCACCCGTTGCGGCGGACGCCGACCCGACGCGGGCCGAGGAGGGGCGGGGGTCTGAGGCGCGCGGAGCCGTTCGGGCGGCGTTCGATCCCCCGGTGGTCGTGGTCGCGTTGCTGCCTCTTCGGTGAAGAGCGTGAGGTTCGGTCGTTCAGCTCTTGGGCAGCGTTATCCCCATCTCGCGCATCGCGTCGGAGGCGGGGCCTCCTTCGGAGCGTTCGGTCTTGTAGCCCTTGACACGGGGTGCCAAGGTGCGGGGGTCCACGGCCTCGGAGGGGGCGGCCGAGGCGTAGAGGCCGTCTGGTTCCTGATCGCGATCGTGCGGGAGCAGGAAGAAGACCCGGCGCAGGAAGGTGCCGGAGGCGCGGGAGGACTTGGCGCCGGTTCCGAGGACGGCGTAGCCGACCATGCGACCAGCGCGGTGGTAGGCGGGGCGGCCGGCGCGGGTGGGTAGCCGGTCGAGGGTCTGGCGGACGTATTCGAGTAGGTCGGTGTCCTCCAGCCAGATGAGGTCGTCCTCGTGGGCGAGCTGGTCGGGTTCGATGAGAGCGCTCACAGGGACTCCCCGGTGTTGAGGTCGACGATCAGCCCGATGCCCGGGTAGTACTTGCGCTGGTTGGAGGTGACCATCTGCTTGGGTGAGGCCAGGCCGAGGACGTCGCGGATGCGGGAGGCGAAGGCGCGCGCGGAGACGGGTCCGGTGCCTTCGAACTGGCACCACTGCTTGTAGGCGGCGTAGAGGCCGGCTTGTTCGGCGCGCATCGAGGGGTCCAGCTTGCAGGCTTCGGCGATGAAGCGGGACATGTGGTCCTCGGTTTCGGCGTAGGCCGTGGTGGCGAGCTGGACCCGCTCGGGGCCGGTGAGGTCCTTGTCGCCGGCCAGGTAGCGGCGGGCGCCTTCGACCAGCCAGGCCAGGATGCCGGGGCCCTCCTCGGTGACGAGGACGTCGGCGAGGTTGTCGACCTTGCGGTCGTCGGGGACGGTGCGCTCGAAGGGGATCAGGCGCATGCGGCGCCAGAAGGCGTAGCCGCCGGTGCCGACTTCGGGGCGGTGGTTGCCGAGGAGCCACAGTTTGTGCGTGGGGTCGAAGCTGAAGAAGTCCTGGCGCATGCGTCGGGCCTTGATGCGGTCGCCGCCGGTGAGGAGTTTGACGCGGGCTTCGTCGAAGCGGTCGCCGGCTTTCAGCTCGGAGCAGACGATGACGCGCCGGCCGTGGAGTTCGGCGAGGTCGGTGGGGTGGGTGTCGAAGGCCTTCGCCATGAGGAAGCCGGGCGGGGCGGCATCGGCGTAGTCGCCCAGGAGTTTGATCATGACGTCGAGGAGGACCGACTTGCCGTTCTTTCCCTGACCGTAGAGGAAGGGCATGACCTGGGCGCCGACGTCCCCGGTGATCGAGTAGCCGAGCAGCAGGTGCAGGAAGCCGACCATCGCCCGGCCCTCGGGGTCGGTGCCGAAGGTGTCGTCCAGGAATCGGTGCCAGCGCGGGGTGGGGATCGGCTGCGGGGCGAGGAGCGAGGAGCGGGAGTGGCGGTGCTTGGCCGGGTCCGGCGGTGACAGCTGGCCGGTGCGCAGGTCGACGACACCGCCGGGGGTGCACAGGGCGTAGGGGTCGGCGTCCAGCAGGGCGGCGTTCAGGGCCATGCCGGGGGCAGCCTTGGCCTGCAGGAGAAGGGCGTTCATGCCCGCGGTCGACAGTGCGCGGCGGCGGTGACGGCGCAGTTCGGTGGTGGTGTGGAAGCCGTGGGGGTCGGTGGTGGCGATGGCTTCGGCCATTTCGCCGGCGGCCCACACCACGGTGTCGTCTTCGTCGATCTGCCAGCGGTGGCCGGCCCAGCGGTACCAGCCGATGCCGGGTACGTAGCGGTAGTCGCGGCCGTAGAGCGCCACGAACAGCTTGGCGTTGCCGCGATCGGTGAGGGTGTCGGGCAGCAGGCCGCGGTTGGTCGCCGGGTGGGTGGGCTGGGCCGGCAGTGGCATGGGCAGGATCGGCTGTTCGAGGATCTGCCGGGCGGCGGCGACCGGATCGAAGTCGGGCACGGTCATCGCCGGCCTCCCAGGTGCAAGGGGCGGCGCGAGCCGGCGCTCATGCCTGCCCGGATGATCTGTTCGCAGCGGCGGACCTGACCCGGGCGGGCCGCCAGGGCGGTCTCCAGCAACAACTGCTCGGTGCCGGCCGTGTCCAGGTAGCCGGCGGCGGCGAGCCCGCCAGCGGTGAAGCTGGCCCGGTTGAGCTTGTCGCTGAAGGCGGCGCCTTCGGGCAGGAGCCTGCAGTCGGCGACTTCGGCGAGCACGGTCGCCAGTACCCGCGCGGCCTGGCCGGCTCCTCCCCCGGCGGCGATGACCGCCTCCCTCGCGCGGGCCGGCACGCCCGGTGCCGGCTGGGGAGGCTGCGTCGTGGGGAGGTGGCCGGTGCGGGCCAGCTCGGCCCCGAGCCAGCCCGGGAGCGGTGCAGGGGTGCGGCATGCCCCGACTGGGAGGTAGGGGCCGCTGTCGGTGACGGTGCCGGGCGCGACGATATAGCCTCCGCCGGCTCGCACGTCGACCTGCCAGGCCAGCGCCCGGCCGTTGCTGGACCCGGCGGAGGACAGCCAGCTCTGACCGTCCGACAGGTACCAGATGTGCAGACCACCGGAGGGGGTCCTCACCCTGAGAGTGCTCTCGTCCAGCGCGGGATCCGGTGCACCTCGTAGGGCGGCCAGCAGGGCGAGGGTGTGGAAGCCGTTGCTCAGCCCGTCCAGGACCACGCCCTCGCCGATGGCGATCCCCGGCAGCAGCCGGTCGCGGGACGGTACCGGCTTGGCGTGGGCGTCGATGTCGATCACGACCAGGCCAGCCAGACCGCACGCCACCCCGACACCGTGGCCACGCCCTCGCGCCCACCAGGATTCGATCAGCGCGGGCTCCAGCGTGGCGGCATGGAAGCCGTGGCACCAGCGGCCGGCGGTCTTGCAGTCGCAGTCCGCAGGGTCATGGCGATCCTGCTGGCAGCGAGGGCAGTTTCCTGCCGGGGTCTTGCGGCCGGCGGCCAGGGGGTGGACCGGCCAGCCGGATCGCGCGCACCAGCGCGCTACCTCCACTGTCTCGGGCAATAGCGATGGGGAGGTGGCAGCACGACTCTGCACCACGCGCACCCCTCCCATTTCCAGCCGGCGGGCAGGCCGCCGTTCCCCACGGTCGCTTCCGACCTGAGTCAAGCTGTTCAGTCGCTGCCATCATCACCGCAGGTCAGAAGCCTGCTGGGCAGAAACAGCGACCGAAGCGACCCAAGGTCAGATACAAGCGGGGGACAGCCTAGCCCAAGACCTCGACCTGCCCTGGGAACCTGAGCCAGCCCGTACGGCCAACCAGCCCAGCCGGGGGCAGTTGCGCTGTCGGCGCGCGGCAGCGACCGAAGAAAAACACCAGGTCAGTGCCCGTTTTCCTCCGTCAGAGCGACCGAAGCGACCCAAGGATGAATACGACACGCCGCAGCGGAGGAGGAAGCGACCCAACTTCACGGCAGCGACCCGGAGGCCTTCAGTCGCTACACCTCCGCCTCACACAAAAGGGCAGGTCAAACGGCATATCCCCGACCCAGTAGCGACCGAAGCGACCGTAGATCGGTATCTATCACGCACACACGCGCACGCGGGAATGTCTTCATAATCCCAAAACTCAGTCGCTTCGGTCGCTATCTGGCGAACACATAGCCTCTGACCTGCACTTTTCATCAAGCAGGCAGACAGCGACTGAACGAACCTTGGTCGCTGCCCCCACCGGGAGGCCCAGCCCAGCCTGGATCGATAGGCCACAACGCTGGACCGGACGCCCTTCCGAAGGCCAGCTCGAGGTCCTTCGGGATCTGGGCGGCCACTGTGTCGGGGCACGTGCGGCGGTGCAGGACGGGCTCGAGAGCGTACGGCTCGCCGGTAGCCGGCCGACGGATCCCCCAGCGGTGCTGATCACCTGTGGGAGCTTGCCAGGCCGGGCAGCTGGCAAAGATCATCAATCTGCCGCAGGACGAGCGCGTGGAAGCGTTCCGGCTACTCGTCGCGCTGCTTGGCCTGCCCTCGCAGCGTGTTGTGCTTGTCCTTGGGTCGCTTGGGTCGCTTCGATGCATCCTGCCTGCTGGCGGGCGATGCTCGATCAGTCCATGGCTCGCATCGCGGGCCGATGGATAGGCATGGACAAGCGGTGCCAGTCCGTGAGGTCGCAGGCCGGACATCAACGACTCCACCTGATCCGGTGCCAGTTGGTGGCAGCCGTCGCTGCAGATCGCGGGCGGGTGAGGTGCTTCTCGCTGGTCAGCCAGAGCGACCACTTATCCCCATGCCCAGGCGCCCAGGCTCAGGGGTACTCGTTTTTCATCCGGTACTCCTGGGGGTCGCTGGCTGGTGGGCGCCCAGACGCTCGATGGCAACGCGTGCGTTCGCGGCCTGGCGGTGGGCCTCGGCGGCGAGAGCATCCCGGCCGGCCTCGGTCAGGCGGTGGTAGCGCCGCAGCCGGCCGGACCGGTGCTCCTCGCGGTGAGGCTCGACCAGGCCTTCCTCGACCAGCCGGGCCAGCACTCCGTACAACGTGCCGACCTTCAACCCGACGCTCTCCTGCGAGAGTTCATCGACCTTCGCGAGGATCCCGTATCCGTGCAAGGGCGCCGGGACCAGGGCCGTGAGCACGAGGAAAGCCTGATCCGTCATCACGCTGTCGGGCATGAAGCGAATATATCGACAGGCATGATGTGAGGCGGGAAGATGGACGGGACGTGAGGCGTCGTGGGACCAGCCGTCGTGCGGCAGCACACTCGCCCGCGCAGGCCCCTGGGTGCCAACGCGCCCGCACCACGCGCATGTGCGGGAACTCGTGCACTGCCCGCACGACGACCCCGCTGCCCGGCCACGACACGTGCTCTCGGATGGCGTCCCGCTGTGTGGTGTAGCTGATCACGGGTGAGGTGTGCGCGGGCTCGCCCCCGGGGCGCACACCCACGAAGGCCCTGCACTCCCTGAGCATGGGTAGGCCACCGTGCAACTCTCCGAAGTGAACGGCCAGTTCAACGAGGGAGACGCACGGTGGCTCTGTCCCAGTCTGACCTACTACGTCTGCTGGAGTCGGCCTCGATCAGCTCCTGAAGCATCCGCTCGGCCACACCGCGTACGAGTTCGAGCCCGTCTACCGAACGTAGTGCCCGACCGCAGTTTGGGGATGGCCAGGTCCAGGTGTGACCGCCGAGGTGGACGACAGGTGTCAGAGCAGCCAGCCGAGAATCAGGAGGAGATTGCCGAGCAGATTGAGGATCATCTGATTATCCTTTCACTCGTAAGGCGATGACAGCCGGCCCGACCGGAACGATTCCGGCCGGAGGGGCGGCGACAGTCTGCAGCCCGCGCAAGCCCCGACCGGCTAGCTTCCCTCGGCAAATCAAATATCACTCGTTCGTGTACAAGTTCACACGAACGAGTGATATGTCGAACTTTCATCCGAATCACGCCGACTCGGAGCACACCTCAGCCATTCCCTACCCGTGAGGGTAGATATTGACCTCGTTGTGGATGTCGCCGACGTTGAAGTTGATCAGACTGTCGCAGGCGAGGAGGCACAGCCCGTTCGGAGGCGATGGGGGTGCCGGTGCTGCCGCCATCACCACCGTCGTCTCGGAGTTCGAAGCGCTGCAGTTGTCGTTGCCGTTGTAGGCGGCGGTGATCGTGTGCGTGCCAACTGTGGATAGGTGGGCCGTGTAGGAGGCTGCCCCGGCGGCGGTGACGGGCACGGTGTCCAGCACGTCACCGCTGTCGAAGAACGTCATGCCGAGTCCACCGCTGGGATCACCCGTACAGGCCACCATCGCGGTCAGGCTCACTGGTTGCCCGATTGTTGCGGCCGAGGGCGAGGCCTGGACTGTGGTCGTCGACGGCTCCGCTGCTGCCGCCGGTGAGGCAATGGCCACAACCGCGCTCACGGCAGCGGCCATGACCAGATTCCAGGCCGCCCGGTCGTTCCAACGTGTCACTGTTCCGACTCCTTGATTGATCAGGTATATGAACTGATGGCACGGTAGGGCGCGGGTGTTGATATTCCCAGACATGATGATTTCGAGTGGGCCTATATGGCCGACGGGGTTCCTTCGGACGAGTGCCCTCTCGGCGTTGCCACAGAAGCAGGACCAGAGGACGTGCCGCCGGCCGCCGGTGCCAATGCCAGCCCCGAGATGGCGGGCTGCTGGGCCAGAGTGATCTAACCGTCCGCGCCACGCTCGAAGTTCACGCGCGGGCGCAGCGACCTCCCGTCCCGCACGCCATGCCCGGAGAGCACTCTGACCGGCCCCGAAGCGGGGTCAGAAGATGGCGCGCCACCACGCCCAGCGGCACAGCAGCATCCGGCGCGAAACGGGATACCGCCAGCAAAAGCGTGGCCGCTCAGTGAATTTGGACAGCAGCCGGGTCCTAACCGTCCCTCGATCGAGTGGAAGCAAGAATGGTCCGCCAGGCGGCAGTCGTCCGCCTCATGCTCCTGAGCAGGATGTGCTGAGGCTTGGAGAAAGGCTCGGACGATGCCGATCCCAGCCTCCTTGCCATCCGAAGCACTTTGAACAGGGAGAGGCGATGAACACCACGACCAGGAGGATCGCTGCTGTGCTGCTGGCCGCTGGGACCACGCTGTGTGCCAGCGGGCCAGCTGTTGCGAACGTGCCGCTGCACAACACGGTGGGCACCGCTACCGGCCTCGCGGGGCAGGTCACCGCGCCGGTCGCCGGACTCCTCAACGGGCTGCAGGTCGGTCAGTTGCTCGCGAGACTCTGACCGAGCCCGGCGCCGAGTACCCGGCCGTAAGTTCACCCCTGCTGGCCGAGCCAGCGGGGTTCCTGCGCCGGTCATGGAAGTCCGGCTGCCGCCGGACCCGGGCCTTGGCGGCCTGCCATGCCCACGTGTTCCTGCTGCTGGCGCCCGCGCCCTGCCTCTGCTGGTGCTGCGACAGGGCAGCCGGTGCCAGCAGCCCATCCGCGCTCCCCCGCAGGAGGACCTTCGCGATGGCCGACGGGCAGCACACGCACGTGCCGTGGCAGCACCCTCTCCCGGCGCAGCGCGTCGGCCGGGTCCTCGCCGTTCTCGTCCTCGACCACGCCGCTGGGCAGCGAGTGCTGGAGGCCGGCTTCCCGCTGGCGGCGGATCAGACACACCCAGCCGTCGTGGATCAGCACCGCACACCCGCACCCTCACCGGCCCGGCCACCGTGCCGGTGGTCACCGCCGGGCCCAGGCCGGGCAGGCGGGCTCGTGCCAGGTCGTCCGGACGACCAGACCGCCCTGTGTCAGGTGCTCGCTCGACCAGGTCCGGCAGCACCCGGCGCTGCCCGGCATCACCGGGGCCGGCGGCCATCCGGCGCGGACCGGAGCAGCGGGAGCGGACACGGCGGGCGCGGCCGGGCGGCGACGGCGGCGCCTGGTGATGGGTGTCGTCATGTCGCAGGCTCTGCCCACCCCGCTGTCCCGCCGAACCCCACCGCCACCCGTACGGAGCAGCCCCGGCCGTTCTAACCAGTTGCTGACCTGCGACGACGGCCGAAACTCACCGGGTCCGAGGTGAACTCACCAGCGGCCCGGGGCGAAACTCACCGGCCCTGGGGCGAAACTCCCCAGTACAGGTCAGCGGGGGTGCCGAAACTCCCCACCGCAGGTCAGCGGCCTGTGCCGGGGGTGAGGCCGGGTCAGGACCGGCGCCACCAGGAACCGGTTCGCTTCGCCTCGGCGGCCGCGGCCGCGGCTTCGGCAGCGGCAGCGGCCCGCTCGCGCTCGGCGGCCTCCCGCGCCTTCCGGTCGGCGTCGGCCTGGCGGCAGCCGACGCACAGTCAACGCTTCCAGAGCAGCAGACATCTCGTTCATGCCGCCACGACCCGGGCCCTGGCGTCTCAGCGGGGTGCACTGTGCCAGCGCCAGTCCGCCGTCAACCGCTCACGTCCGGGCAGGTCACCGCGACCGGTGGCCCAGAGCAAGGTCTCCCAGGGGTCGGTGTCCGCCGGAGCGTCGGGGAAGAGGCGGTGCAGCGCCCGGGCGGAGAGGCCGGCCGGGGCGGTCCAGTCCAGGCCGAGCCCGCAGGACAGGTCGTAACCGTGGACGAAGAGCTCGACCAGGCCCATGGCCGCCGAACCCTCGGGGTCCGTCGTCCCCATGGGGTGGAAGGCACGTACCTCCGGTGCCGACGTCCGCACCATCGCGATGTGGAGCGCCCCGCAGGACTCCACCACCTGCACCAGGCCCTCGACCCCGGACTCGCGCTCACTGGAGATCACGCTCGCAGGCCTGCCCGGTGCGGACCGATGCTCGACGAACGACAGGAAGGTCTCGACGGGCGGTGACTGCTGGGCAAGCTGCGTGCCGTAAAAGAAGAAGCAGTCAGCAAGGTGTTCGGCGGTCTCCCAGCAGTCCATGTCCAGCGTCCCGGCCGGACGGCTCCAGTCCGCAGAGAGGGCAGCCGGTTGGCGCAGCAGTGCGACCACCAGCCGCAGGCCTTCGGCAAGGTCGTCCGCCGTGACCGGCCGGATGGGCGGGAGCAGATCAGTCGAGGTCATGGGCGGGCGCCACCTTCGTTACGTCGTCGAGCAGCAAAACATCCGCACCCTAGTGATCATCTCAGACGACCGCAACGAAGTTGATCTCCCCGCACAAACCGCCAGCCCACCGGCACCACACCCTCGGGGCCGGCACCAGGCCGCCGGCGATGTCGTCGCGGAGCAGCCACGGATCGCCGGGCCTCGCGGGTATGCCGAACGACGACGCGCAGCACGGTGTCGTCCTCGCTGTCCGGTTCGACCAGGAGCATGCCGGCGGCGTGGAGTTCGTGGACGCCGTTGCGAACCGGAGCAGGAGCAGGTCCGGCCGCGCCGACCAGGCCGAAGAGCACCGGCCATCGGCAGCGACCAATTTGGTCGCTGCCCCCAGCTGG
>NZ_BAAALF010000078.1:0-4142 GCF_039528135.1 Kitasatospora nipponensis
GCACCGCGAGCGTCACCCTGCGTCACAAACAGCCCCGCCCGTGGCCCGCACCACATCGGCGGACCCCGGTCGATAGGGTCCGGGAGGCGGCGAGGGCCGCCACGACGGGGAACGGGGGCCGCGGATGCGGATCGGGACGGTACGGGAGCTGTGGCGGTACCCGGTGAAGTCGATGCTGGGGGAGGCGCTGCGGGAGGCGGAGGTGGACGAGCGGGGCGTGCGGGGCGACCGCGCTCTCGCGCTGGTCGACCGCGAGAGCGGCCGGGTGGCCAGCGCGAAGAACCCGCGGCTCTGGCGCGCGCTGCTGACGCTCAGCGCCTCGCGCGGGGCGGACGGCCGGGTGCGGATCGTGCGGGCCGACGGCGGCGAGCTGAAGGCCGAGGAGCTCTCGGCCGTCCTCGGCCGCCCGGTCGAGCTCACCGGCGAGCCGCCGCAGGACGCGACGCTGGACCGGGCGCGCCCCGAGGAGGTGCTCAGCGCCGGGGTGCGGGCGCGGGTGACGGTGGACGTCAGCCGGGTCGGATCCGCCTCGCCGCCCGGGACCTTCTTCGACTACGCGCCGCTGCACCTGCTCAGCACCGCCTCGCTGGCCCGGATCGGTGCGCTGAGCCCGCGCGGGAGCGTGGAGGCGGTCCGCTACCGGCCCAACCTGGTGATCGAGCCGGACCCCGGGGCACCGGGGGAGGGGCAGGACCCGGGCTTCGTGGAGGACGGCTGGCTGGGGCGGGAGCTGGCGATCGGTGCGCGGCTGCGGGTGCGCGCGGTGGTGGCCACCCCGCGCTGCGCGGTGCCGACCCTGGCGCACGGGCGGCTGCCGCGCGACCCGCAGGCGCTGCGGGTGCCGGCGCGGCACCACCGGGTCGAGCCGCTGCCCGGGATGGGACCGCACCCCTGCGTCGGGGTCTACGCCCAGGTCCTGGAGAGCGGTCCGGTTGCGGAGGGTGACGAAGTGCGGCTGCTCTGAGGCCCGGGGTGGGCCGTCCGAGGGGCAGGATGCCTGCAATCAGGTGGCATTGGTATGACTAACGCCTGCCGCTCGGGGCGATCGGGGGATGGTCCGCACCATGAACCTGACCAAGAAGTTCGTGCTGGCCGCGGCCCTCGGTGCCGCGCTGACCGTTCTCGGTGCCGGGCCCGCTCTGGCGGGGTGCGAGGGCGACAACCAGCCCGTGAACACGCCGGTGAACACGCCCGTGAACACGCCGGTGAACGCCCTTGCCGACAGTGTGGGCACCACCTGCACCAACACCGGCGGGGCCTACGCCATCGGCGTGGCCATCGGCTCGCCCGGTGTGCTGTCCGGCAACCTGATCCAGATCCCGATCTCCATCCCGATCAACATCTGCGGCAACAGCGTGAGCGTGCTCTGACCCCTGACGGCCCGCCGTCCACGAGACCCTGTCCCGGGACGGCCTGACAGTTCGACCGAGGGGCGGTACCCGGCCGGGTACCGCCCCTCGGACGTGCGCCGGGGGTGCCGGGGGCCAGGACTCAGCCCCGGCCTCAGCCTCCGTCGAGGACCGTGGCGAGGGCGGCGAGGAACCGGTCCGTGGTGGCCTCGTCGCGCACCGCGATGCGCAGCCAGTGGGGACCCAGCCCGGGGAAGGTGTCCCCGCGCCGGACCGCGAAGCCGGCCGCGCGCAGGCGGGTCCGCACCCGGGCCGCGTCCGGCAGCTCGATCAGGACGAACGAGCCGGCCGGCTCGCCGTGCACCCGCACCGCACCGAACCCCGTGAGCCCGCGCAGCAGGTGCGCGCGGTGCTCGGCCAGCAGCGCGGCCGCGGCCTCGGCCTCGGCCAGCGCCGGTGCGGCGCTGCACAGTTCGGCGGCGGTCAGGGCCGGGGTGGAGACCGGCCAGAGCGGTTGCGCGCGGCCCAGCTCGGCGACCAGCTCGGCCGGCCCCAGCAGGTAGCCGACCCGCAGGCCGGCCAGCCCCCAGGTCTTCGTCAGACTGCGCAACACCACGACCTGGCCGGGCAGTTCGCGCAGCGAGGCGAGCGACTGCGACTCCCCGGGGGTGGTGTCCATGAACGCCTCGTCCACCACCAGGGTGCGGCCCGGGCGGGCCAGTGCGAGCAGCGCGGCGGCCGGGTGCAGCACCGAGGTCGGGTTGGTGGGGTTGCCGACCACCACCAGGTCGGCCTGCTCGGGCACCGCGCCGGGGGTGAGCCGGAAGCCGTCGGCGGCGGAGAGCAGCACGCGGTGGACGGTGACGCCGGCGTCCCGCAGCGCGGCCTCGGGCTCGGTGAACTGCGGGTGCACGACCACCGCGTGGCGCGGGCGCAGGGTGCGCGCGAGCAGTACGAAGGCCTCGGCGGCGCCCGCGGTGAGCAGCACCTCCGCCGCCGGACGCCGGTGGCGGGCGGCGACGGCGGTCAGCGCGGCGCTCTGCTCGGGGTAGGCGGCCAGGTCGGCCAGGCTCGCGGCGAGGGCCGCGCGCAGCCACTCGGGCGGGGTGCCGGTGCGGACGTTGACGGCGAGGTCGACCAGGCCGGGTGCGCGCACCTCGGCGTCCCCGTGGTGGCGCAGGTCGGGCTCGGCGGGCTCGGCCGGCGTCGCCGTGGTCGCCACCGCCGTGGCCAGCGCCACCGTGGCCCGCGCCGACTTCACCTTGGCGAGCACCAGCCGCCCGCCGTCCAGCAGGGCCGCCGCCTCGGCGACGCTCGCCGTCCCGGTGGCGGCCAGCACCGCCGTCGAGGGGGTGGGCACCACGACCGCGGCCAGCTCGGCCGCCGGGTGCCCGGTCAGCGGCACCCCCAGGGCGCGCGCGGCGGCCAGCAGGCCGGGCTCGGCGGCCCGTTGCTCGACGGTCGCCAGCCGGTGGACGGCGCCGGCCGGCAGCCGGACCCGGGCCAGCGCGTCGGCGATCAGTTCGAGCACCTCGGTCTCGGCCACCCCGGCGCTCGCGCCCACACCGACCACCACCCGGCCGTCCCGGTGGTCCGTTTCGTTCCCCTGCTCGCCGCTCACCTGTGGGTTCCTCCCTCTCGCGCCCGGGAATCCCACCATGGGGGAGGGGGCGAGTCAATCGCCCCCGGGGTCCGCGGAACCGAAAGGTGAACCGTCTGCGTCCATGCCGCTCCATTCCGTTCGCTGCCTCTTCACCTCGCTGGCGGTGTCCCTGTCACACGAACGCTCCTATGCTTTCGCCGCTCGGCGCGACTCTCCCATCCCCGTCCGGAGGACAGCCATGCCCGCTCTCCCCTCTCGCACCCTGACCGCCCTCGCGGCCACCGTCGGCCTGGTCGCCGGCTCCACCGCGCTCTGGATCGCCGGCGGCAGCACCGCCCAGGCCGCCACCGCGCTGCCCACGCCTGACCACGTCATCGTCGTGATGATGGAGAACCACACCTACTCGCAGGTCATCGGCAGCTCCAGCGCCCCCTACATCAACAACACCCTCAAGGCCGGCGGTGCCAACCTCACCGCCTCCTACGGGATCACCCACCCGAGCGAGCCGAACTACTACGCGATCTTCTCGGGCAGCACCCAGGGCCGCACCGACGACAGCTGCATCGGCGTCGGCTCGCTGACCAAGGCCAACCTCGGCTCCGAGCTGATCGCCGCCGGCAAGACCTGGGCCAGCTACAACGAGTCGCTGCCGAGCCAGGGTTCCACCACCTGCAGCAGCGGCAAGTACGCGCAGAAGCACAACCCGTGGTTCGGCTTCGGCAACGTGCCGACCAACACCGCCTACACCTTCGCGCAGTTCCCGACCGACTACACCACGCTGCCCAAGGTCGCGTTCGTGACGCCGAACCTCTGCAGCGACATGCACGACTGCTCGGTCGGCACCGGCGACACCTGGCTGAAGAACAACCTCGGCGCCTACGCCACCTGGGCGCAGACCCACAACAGCCTGCTGATCGTCACCTTCGACGAGGACAACAACTCCTCCGGCAACCGGATCCCGACCGTGGTCTACGGCCAGCACGTGGCCGCCGGCAGCAGCTCCTCGGCCACCTACACGCACTACAACGTGCTGCGCACGGTGGAGGACCTCGCCGGTCTGACCAGCCACGCGGGCAGCGCCGCCACCGCCTCCGACATCACCGGCATCTGGAACTGACACCCGTGTACCTCGCCGACCGCCGATCCTCCTCGGCGTCGACCGACGCCGCCCCGGGCGCCGGCCCGGGGCG
>NZ_BAAALF010000078.1:4152-35951 GCF_039528135.1 Kitasatospora nipponensis
CACGCCCCCCCCGGGCCGCCGCCGGCCGCCGGCGCCGCGGCGGCCGCCGCGGCGGTGCCCGGCACGGTCGTCGCGCTGGGCACGGTGAGCCTGATCACCGACGTCTCCTCGGAGATGGTCACCGCCGTCCTGCCGCTCTACCTGGTGGCCGGGCTCGGGGTCTCCCCGCTCGGCTTCGGTCTGCTGGACGGCATCTACAACGGGGTCAGCGCGCTCGTCCAACTCCTCGGCGGCTACCTGGCGGACCGCGGCGGCGGCCGGCACAAGGCGGTGGCCCTGGTCGGTTACGGCCTGTCCGCGCTCTGCAAGCCGCTGCTGCTGCTCGCGAACGCGGTCGGTCCGATCGGCGCCGTCCTCGCGGTCGAGCGGACCGGCAAGGGCCTGCGCACCGCGCCGCGCGACGCGCTCATCTCGCTGGCCACCGAACCGCGCCACCGCGGAAGGGCGTTCGGCGTGCACCGGGCGATGGACACGGCCGGCGCGCTGCTCGGCCCGCTGGTCGCCTTCGCCCTGCTGCGCACCGCCCAGGGCCAGTTGCTCGCCGACAGCGGCGAACGCAGCGGCTACCACGCGGTCTTCGCGGTCAGCGGCTGCGTGGCCGCGCTCGGCGTGCTGGTCCTGCTGCTCTTCGTCCCGGGCCGGCTGCGCGGGGCGGTGGAGCCCGCCGCGCCGCGCGCGGACGGCGTCAGGCGCGCGCTGTGGCGGCTGCCCGCACTGCGCCGACTGACGCTCTGCGCCGTCCTGTTGGGCCTGACCACGGTCAGCGACTCGTTCGTCTACCTGCTGATCCAGCGTCAGATCGGCCTGTCCGCCGTCTACTTCCCGCTCCTGCCGCTGGGCACCGCGACCGCCTTCCTGCTGCTCGCCGTCCCGTTCGGCGCGCTGGCCGACCGGGTGGGCCGGCGCCGGCTCTTCCTGGCCGGGCACGGCGCCCTGCTGGCCGGCTACGGGCTGCTGCTCGGCGCGGGCGACCACGGCTGGGTGGCGCTCGCCGTCCTGGCGCTGCACGGCACCTTCTACGCGGCCAGCCCGCCGACATCGTGCCCGCCGGGCAGCGCGGCTCCGGACTGGCCCTGGTGGGCACCGGGCAGACCGCGGCCCGGTTCTTCTGCTCGCTCGGCTTCGGCACGGCCTGGACCGCGTTCGGTCCGCACGACGCGCTGGCGCTGGCGGCCGGCGGGCTGGTGCTCGCCGCGGCCGTCGCCTTCCCGGTGCTGCGCCCGGCCCGACCCGACCGTCCCGGCGACGGGCCACCCGGCGACGACCGCCTCGCCGACGAGCGCCCCGCCCAGGCGTCCGAAGCGGGTGCGGCATGAGCCCGGCCCCCACCTCGCCCGCGAGCAGCCGCACCACCCGGTTGCTCGTCCTGCTGGCCGCCGTGCTACTGCTCGGCGCCGTGGGCACCTACAGCGTGCTGCACGCCGCGGGCCGCGCCGCCCGGGTCAACCAGCAGCAGGCCGGCGGCCCGCCGGTCGCCACCGGCTCGGTGACCCTGGCTCACGCGGCCGGCGGACCGCAGCTGGTCTTCCGCTCGATGGCCTTCGGCCCGCACCGCGACGAGCTCTCCACCGTGCCGGTGGACCACCCCGACGCGGTGCGCACCGCCTCGGGCGTGAAGTGCCTGCGCTTCCACGCCGCCGCCGGCACCGGGATCTGCCTGCGGGCCGACCACGGCGCGGTCCAGGACACGTACCACGCGGTGGTCCTGGACGCCGGCCTGCACGAGCTGAAGTCCTTCCCGCTGTCCGGGATCCCGACCCGCTCGCGGGTCTCGCCCTCGGGTCACCTGGCGGCCTGGACGGTCTTCGTCAGCGGTGACTCCTACGGGGGCACCAACTTCTCCACCCGCACCTCGATCGTGGACACCAGGAACTGGCGCCTGGAGGACAACCTGGAGACCTTCACCGTGCTCAAGGACGGACAGCGGGTCCAGTCCCAGGACGTCAACGTCTGGGGCGTCACCTTCGCCGACGACAACGCCTTCTACGCCACCGTCGCCACCGGCGGCCAGACCTACCTGGTCCACGGCGACCTGGCCGCCCGCACCCTCACCACGATGCACCAGAACGTCGAGTGCCCCTCGCTGTCGCCGGACGGCACCAGGATCGCCTACAAGCACCGGGTGCCCGGCGCCACCAACGACGTCCCCTGGCAGCTGTACGTCCTGGACCTGCGCACCGGCGTCGAGACGCCGACCGCCGAGCAGCGCAGCGTGGACGACCAGGCGATCTGGTCCGACGACTCGACCCTCGTCTACTCGCTGCCCGGCGACAACGGCTCGGACCTGTGGACCGTGCCCGCCGACGGTTCCGGCAGCCCGCGCGAGCTGATCGGTGACGCCCTGGCACCGGCGTTCCTGGGCTGACTGCGGCTCTTGACCCCTCGGTGAGACTGGATCAACAGTCCACGAAGGGAACCGTCATGACAACCGACCGGCCCGTGCACGTCACCGTCTGGCGCGAGGGGAGCGGCGGGCCCGCCGCGGCGGCGCCGGTGGTGCTGGTGCACGGCACGATGTCCTGGGGCACCGACTCGTTCGACGCCCAGCGCCCGCTGGCCGCCCGCTTCGAGCTGCACCTGCCCGACCGGCGCGGCTACGGCGCGAGCGCCGACACCGAGCGCAGCGACTACGACGTCGACGCCGCCGACGTCCTAGAGCTGCTGGACCGACTGGGCGGCGGCGCGCACCTGGTGGGCTACTCCTACGGCGGGGTGGTGGCGATGCTGGTGGCCGGGCTGCGGCCGGCAGCCGTGCGCTCGCTGGCACTGATCGAGCCGGCCGCCTTCCGGGCCGCCGACCGGGACCCGGTGGTGGCCGCCGCGCTGGAGCGGATCCGGGCCTTCAGCCGCGAGGTGCCGCGCGAGCTGGGACCGCGGGAGTACCTGCGCGCCTCCACCGAGCCGTACGGGCTGGCGATGCCCGAGCCCACCGGGCGCCGCCTGCGCGCGGTGCGCACCGCGGCCGGCGAGCGCCCGGCGTGGGACGCCGAGGTGCCGCTGGAGCCGCTGGTCGCGGGCCGCTACCCCAAGCTGGTGGTCAACGGGGACTGGCGCGGCGCGCACCCCGAGTACCGGGCGCTGACCGGCGAGGCGATGATGGCCACCGGCGCGTACCTGGCCCGACGGATCGGCGCCCGGCACCTGAGGGTGCCTGGCGCCGACCACGCCCCGCACCGCGACGGTGCCGAGCAGGTCAACCGCGAGCTGGCCGCCCTCTGGAGCCCCCCGGCCGCCGGGAGCCCGGCGGCGCGCTGAGCGGTCCGGCCGGCCGGCGGGCGCGCTACTCGGTGCGCAGGGCGCTCGCGGTGCGGGCCCGGGCCGCCCAGCCGGCCGGGAGCAGCGCGCCGAGCACCGCGACGACCAGGCCGCCCAGCAGCAGCGGCACGAGGACCGGCAGGTGGTAGACCGCCAGGTCCGCCGCCGGCAGCGCCGAGCCCGCCGCACGGGCCATCGCCGGCAGCACCGCGTCGTGCACGGCGATGCCGATCGGCACGCCGATCGCGCCGGCCGGCAGGCCGACCACGGCGACCGACAGCAGGACCATCGCGACCACCTGCCGCGGCGCCATCCCCAGCGCCTTGAGCACGCCCAGGTCGTGCACCCGCTCGCGGGTGTCCAGCACGACCGTGTTGAGCACGCCCAGGCCGGCGACGGCGAGCAGCATCGCGGTGAGCATCGCGGCCACCGCGTCCATCGAGACGACGGTGCCGCTCAGCTCGCTGTCGCCGGGCTGGGCCGCGAAGCCGTCCGGCTTCAGGGCGGTGCCGAGCGCCTCCACGTAGGCCGCCTTGTCGGTGCCCGGGGCGAGGTCGATGTCGTACTCGATCGACCACGGGTCGAGCTGCGCGTCCAGGCCGGCCAGCGAGCGGCCGTCGGTGAGGATGACCATGCCCGCCTCCCGGAGGTCCAGGGCTTCGCCGACGATCTTCACCGGGGCGCGGTGGCCCTGGTTCGTCAGGGTGATGGTGTCCCCGATCCGGGCGCCGGTGGTGTGCAGGAAGCCGGACGGGACCACCGCCTGGCCCGGCCCGTCGAACCAGCTGCCGGAGATCATCTGGTACGAGCCCCAGGAGGAGTCGCCCTGGTAGGCGACCACCGGGGTCGGGCCGGCCAGCCCGGCCACGCTCACCGAGGTCTGGCCGACGGCGAAGTGGCGCCGGGTGCCCGGCTGGGCGGCGATCTTGGCGTCCACCGCGGCTGCGGCGGCGCCGCCGCCTTCGGCGGCCCGCGAGGCCGCGGGGGCCGGCGGGAGGCCCGGACCCTGGTCGGCGGGCCGCAGCACCACCGCACCGGGCGACTGACGGTTGAGTCCGTCCTGGATGGCGCCGAGCGAGAGCGCCAGGCCGAGCCCGAGCGTGACGCCGATGGTGCCCAGGGCCACCGCCACGGCGGTGGTCGCCGCCCGCGCGGGCCGGCCGACCGGGCCGGCCAGCGCCAGCGTCACCGTCCGGGGCAGCGGGAGGCGGCCCAGCAGGTGCTGGAGCGCGGGCCCGCGCCCGGCCTGCCGGGTGCGTCCGACGGCCAGCGCCTCGACCGCCCGCAGCCGTCCGGCCCGCAGCGCCGGCAGTAGCGCGGTGAGCGCCACCACCGCCAGCGCGCCACCGGGCACGGCCAGGTCGATCCAGAGCGGCACCCCCGCCGACCCGGCGCCGTAGACGCGGTCCGCCTCGCTCATGACGCCGGCTGCCGCGAGGTTGCCGAGCGCGACGCCCAGCACGCTGCCGACGGCGGCGGGGATCAGGGCCTGCCCGACGTAGCCGCGCGCCACCTGGGCCGGGCTGAAGCCCAGCGCCTTGAGGATGCCGATCCGCCGGGTCGCGGCGCCCACCGCGCCGCTCACCACGATGCCGATGATCAGCACCGACATGGCCAGGCCCAGCACACCGAAGGTCACCACGAACGGCACGTAGGTCGAGGCGTCGCGGTCCGCGACCAGTTTGACGCTCAGGTAGGAGGCGACCGAGGCCAGCGAGCCGGCCGGCACGGTGGCGGCGATCGCGGAGCGCCCGGCCGTCACGTCCGCGTCGGTGGCGGCGCTGCGCAGGCGGTAGAGCATCTGCTGCCCCGGCTCGGTGCCCGGCGCGGTCAGCGCCGCGAGCTGCGCGGGCGCCACCCAGCCGTCGGCACTCGCGCCGATCGACCGAGCCAGGCCGACCACGGTCAGCGTCGGGGCGCCCGGCAGCTGGGGGAAGGTCATCGCGTCGCCCAGGCCGAGCGGTTCCCGGTCGGCGGCCAGCACGATCTCGCCGCTGCCCTTCGGCCACCGGCCCTGGGCGAGCTCCAGGCGGTCCACCGGGCCGCCGCCGTCCCCCCGGCCCACGATCGTCATCGCCGGAAGCTGCTGACCCACCGGCCAGTCGCCCCGGTTGGCGCCGGTGCGCGGCGCCAGCGACAGCGCCGGGTAGGGCCCGCCCGCGACCGACACCCCCGGGGCCTGTGCGGTGGCGGCGACCTGCGCGGCGGTGGCCTTGGCCGGGTCGAACAGGACCGTCAGGTGGGCGCCGTCCTGCCGGGCGAAGGCGTGGTCGAAGGGTCCCTGGGAGGCCACCAGCAGCGCGGCCGCCAGCACCGAGGAGGTGACCGCCAGCAGGGTGGTGAGCGTCATCACCAGGGTCTGGACCCGGCGCCGGGCCACCCCCGAGCGCACGATCGTGCCCAGCGCGCTCATCGGAGCACCGCCGTGACGTCACGGGCGATCCGGCCGTCCACCAGCTCGATCGTGCGGGTCGCGCAGGCGGCGGCCAGCGCGGTGTCGTGGGTGACCAGCACCAGGGTCTGCCCCTCGGTGGTCAGCGAGCGCAGCAGCTCGCGGACGTCGGCGGCCGCGGCGCTGTCCAGCGCGCCGGTCGGCTCGTCGGCCAGCAGCAGCGCCGGACGGTTCATCAGCGCGCGGGCCACCGCCACGCGTTGGCGCTCCCCGCCGGAGAGCCGGCCCGGGCGGGCGCCGGCGCGGTGGCCGATGCCGAGCCGGTCCAGCAGCTCGGCCGCGCGCCGGCGGGCGGTGGCGCGGCTGATCCCCGTCAACTGGGCCGGCAGCAGCACGTTGTCCTCGACGGTCAGGTCGTCCAGCAGGTTGAAGAACTGGAAGACCATGCCGATCCGCTCACGGCGGTACCGGGCCAGGCCGCTCTCGGTCAGGGCGTCCACCCGCACCCCGTCGACGGTGACCCGGCCCGCGGTCGGCCGGTCCAGGCCGGCCACCAGGTTGAGCAGCGTCGACTTGCCGCTGCCGGAGGGGCCGAGCACGGCCAGCGCCTCGCCGGCCCGCACCTGGAGGTCCAGGCCGGCCAGCGCCGGGCGTTCCCCGTCGTAGGTCTTGCTCACTTCGCTGATCTCGATGATCGGCGCGGCGGTGGTCATGGTGTTCGGGTCCCCTCGATCGGTGGCGGCGTTGACCGGTCCGGACGCACCGGAGCCGTGGACGACGCTAGGGATCGGCCCCCCGGTGGCGACAGGCGGCTGAACGGCCTCCCGGGGGTGTATCCAGGTACACCCCCGGGAGGCCGTTCAGAGCCCCTGCGGGCCGGGGAGGCCAGGGGGCAGACTGCTCGTCAGGACCCGGACGAACCGCCGAAGGAGATCGATCCCCATGCGTGAGGCACCAGCGCCCGACGACGGGCGCCCCGCGCCGTCGCACCCGCGGGACCCGTGGTCCTGGCCGGCCGGTGGCCTGCGGGCGGCGTGGCGCGCGCTGGTCCTCGCCGTTGTCGCGGCGACGGCGGTGGTCGCCCTCGCCGCGCCGCCGTACCTGGTCACGGCCCGCTGGCTCCTCGACACCGGGTGGGACGGCGGGCAGGCGGTGTCGGCCGGGCGGGCGGGCCCGCCGGGACCCGCCGCCGAGCCGCGGGACGTACTCCTGGCGCCGGTGGCACCCGTACCGCCCGTACCTCCCGTATCTCCCGTGCCTCCCGTGCCTCCCGTACCGCCCGTACCTCCCGTGCCGCCGGACCCGGGGCCGGACGGACTGATCGCCCCGTCCGGCGCGCACGGACCCGTCCTGCTGGACGAGCTGCCCGACGTGGGGGGCGACCTGGGGCCCAGGGATCCCTACCACCTCTGGCTGGTCCTGGCGCTGCTGCTGGTGCCCTGCCTGCTGGCGGGTGCGCGCTGGGCGGCCGGCCGCACCGACCGGGTCGCGGGGGCCGCGCCGCTGCTGCCGCTGCTGCTGGCCCCACTCGCGGTGCTGACCGAGGGGCGGGCGTTGCCCGGCGGCTCGCACGGCGTGGTCTGGCTGGCCGTCCCGCTGGCCGCCTGCACGCTGCTCGCCGTGCGCTGGCTGGCCTCCTGCACACGGCAGTTGAGCGGGTCCTGGTGCGCGGTGCCGATCGCCGAGCCGTACCGGCCGCTGCCGCCGGCCGGCGAGGGGTGGCGCGCGGTGGTCGGGCGACCGTGGCGCGGCACGCGGTGGCTGCTGGGCGACCCGGCCACCTGGCGGGACCTGCTCTGGGCGGAGGCCGGCGGGCCGGTCGGGCTGCCGGTCCTGGCCGCGCCGGTCGCGCTGCTGGTGGCCGCGCTGGTGGCGGTGAGCACGAGCCTGCGCGTGCTGGGCCGGCCCGGCGACCGGGCGGTGGTCCCACTGCTGATGGGCGTGGCGGCCCTGGTGCTGAGCCTGTGGTTCGCCCGGTGGCTGCTGCCGCGCTACGGCGCCGCCGCGGCCAAGCTGCTGGGCCCCACCCGCGAGGCCGAACTCGCCCTGCGGGTGGGCCACCTGGCCCGCACCAGGTCCGACACCATCGACACCGGCGCGGCCGAGATGCGCCGGATCGAACGCGACCTGCACGACGGCGCGCAGGCTCGGCTGGTGGCGCTGGGCATGACGCTGGACGCGGTCGAGCAGCTGCTGGACGTCAACGCGCCGGCGGCCCGGGCGCTGCTCGCCGAGGCCAAGGGCTCCTCGGTCAAGGCGCTGGCGGAGCTGCGCGACCTGGTCCGCGGCATCCACCCGCCGGTGCTGGCCGACCGCGGCCTGGCCGACGCCGTCCACGCGCTGGCGCTGGACCTGCCGCTGCGGGTGCACTTCGAGGCGGACCTGCCCGGCCGGCCGGCCGCGCCGGTCGAGTCGGCCGCCTACTTCGCGGTCAACGAGCTGCTGGCCAACGTGACCAAGCACGCCGGCGCCCGTCAGGTGTGGATCGAACTCTCCTACGCGGACGGTACGCTTCGCGTCGGTGTCACCGACGACGGTGACGGTGGCGCCGACCCCGCCCGCGGCACCGGCCTCAGTGGCGTCGAGCGGCGGCTGGCCGCCTTCGACGGAGTGCTCGCGGTCAACAGCCCGCCGGGCGGCCCCACTCTGGCGACCTTGGAGATCCCGTGCGTGTTGTCCTCGCCGAAGACCTCTTCCTCCTGCGGGACGGCCTGACCCGGATGCTGGAGGCGTACGGACTGCAGGTCACCGCCGCCGTCGACAACGGCCCCGACCTGCTGGCCGCGATCGCCGCGGACCGGCCGGACGTGGCGATCGTGGACGTCCGGCTGCCGCCGACCTTCACCGACGAGGGGCTGCGCGCCGCGCTGCAGGCCCGGCGCGAGGTGCCGGGGTTGCCGGTGCTGGTGCTCTCCCAGTACGTCGAGCAGCTCTACGCCCGGGAGTTGCTGGCCGGCGGCAACGGCGGGATCGGCTACCTGCTCAAGGACCGGATCCTCAACAGCGCCCAGTTCGTGGACGCGGTACGGCGGGTGGCCGAGGGCGGCACGGCGATGGACCCCGAGGTGATCGCCCGGCTGCTGACCCACAACTCCGCCGACGGCGCGGTGGCCGCCCTCAGCCCGCGCGAGCGCGAGGTGCTCGCGCTGATGGCCGAGGGCCGCTCGAACGCCGCCATCGCCCAGCAGTTGGTGATCACCGAGCGGGCGGTCGCCAAGCACACCGCCTCGATCTTCCTGCGGCTGGACCTGCAGCCCTCCGAGGACGACAACCGGCGGGTGCTGGCCGTGCTGGCCCACCTCAACCGCTGAGCGGGACCCCGGCGGGCGGCGCCACGGTCAGCCGAACGGGCGGTACCAGGGGCGCTTGAGGGGCGGCAGGCGGGTGCCGAAGAAGGCGGCGAGCTCGGCGCGTTGCGAGTCGTCGAAGGCGTGCTGCGGCAGCAGCGCGAGGGTCCGGTTGGTCTGGTGCAGGTACCAGAAGCCGGCCCGCTCGGTCACCTCGCGGTAGGCGCTCCAGCTCACCTCGGCGGAGCTCTTCGGGGTCCGCAGGTGGAAGCCCTGCTCGGTGATCCGCACCGCCCAGGGCTCGGTGAACAGTTCGGTGCCGCGTCGGGAGGCCATCCGCACGGCGACGATCTCCAGGAAGGCCAGGATGCCCGGGCCCACCGCGAGGAGCCAGTACTGCGGGTGGCGGTCCACGAAGGGGGACAGCAGGGCCACCACGGTGAGCAGGCACCCGATGATCAGCATGCCGCGCAGGGCGGGACTGTTGCGCATGGCCCGGCGCATCTCACGCTCGGTCAGTCGGAAGGTCGACTCGATGTCCATCAGGCGTGCCCGGACTCTCTCGCGGCGGCGGAACGGACCAGGCGCTCGGCGATCTGCGGGGCGCCGGCCCAGTGCAGGTGCAGGTAGGAGGCGTGCACGTGGGCGGTGGCGAAGCCCTCGCGGCGGGCGGCGCCGGCCGGGTCGCGCCAGCCCCAGGCGGGATCGGGGCCGGCGGCCGGCTCGCAGACCGTGCGGTGGAACTCGTGGCCGCGCACCCGGGTGCCGGTGGCCGCCAGCGGACTGTCGTGCAGCGCGACGGCCTCGCGGTAGCCCAGCGTGAGGCGCTCGGTCATCCGGGCCGTGGAGTCGAGCACACCGCACATCGGCTTGCCGTCCAACTCCCGTCCCAGATAAAGAAGCCCGGCGCACTCGGCGGCGATCGGCGCACCGCCGGCGGCGAGTTGGCCGACCGCGGCGCGCAGCGGGGCGTTGGCGCTCAACTCCGCGGCGTAGACCTCGGGGAAGCCCCCGCCGATGACCAGGCCCGCGGTGCCCTCGGGCAGCGCGGTGTCGTGCAGCGGGTCGAAGGGGACCACCTGCGCCCCGGCGGCGGCCAGCAGTTCGGCGTTCTCGGCGTAGCTGAACGAGAACGCCGGCCCGGCGGCCAGCGCGATCCGCGGGGCCGGGCCGGGCACCGCGGTGACCTCGGTGGCCGGCGACCAGGGCGCCTCGCGCAGCGGCGGGGCGGAGCGGGCGAGCGCCAGCACCGCGTCCAGGTCGACCGAGGCGGCGATGAGTTCGCCCATGTCGCGCACCGCCCGCAGCGCCTCCGCCGAGCGCTCGACCACCGGCACCAGGCCCAGGTGCCGCGAGGGGGTGGCCACCGAGGCCGTGCGCCGCAGCGCCCCCAGCACCGGCACGCCGGCACCCTCCTCCAGGGCCTCGCGCAGCAGTTCCTCGTGCCGGTCGGAGGCGACCCGGTTGAGGATCACCCCGGCCAGGCGCACCTGCGGGTCCCAGGAGGCGAAGCCGTGCACCAGCGCGGCCACCGAGCGCGACTGCGAGGAGCCGTCGACGACCAGCACCACCGGCGCCCGCAGCAGCTTGGCGACGTGCGCGGTGGAGGCCAGCTCACCGCGCCCCGACGCCCCGTCGAACATCCCCATGACGCCCTCGACCACCGCCACGTCCGCCCCGGTGGCCCCGTGCAGGAAGAGCGGCTCGATCCGCTCGGGCCCGCACAGGAAGGCGTCCAGGTTGCGCCCGGGCCGGCCGGTGGCCAGGCCGTGGTAGCCCGGATCGATGTAGTCCGGGCCGACCTTGTGCGGCGAGACGGTCAGGCCGCGGGCGCGCAGCGCGGCCATCAGGCCGGTGGCGACGGTGGTCTTGCCCGCCCCCGAGGAGGGGGCGGCGATGACGATGCGGGGCATGTTCACGGAACTCAACGGAACTCAGTCGCCTACCACTCGATCCCGCGCTGGCCCTTGCGGCCGGCGTCCATGGGGTGCTTGACCTTGGTCATCTCGGTGACCAGGTCGGCGAGTTCGAGCAGCGGCTCCTGCGCGTAGCGACCGGTGATCACCACGTGCTGGGAGCCGGGCCGCTCGCGCAGCACCTCGACCACCTCGTGCACGTCCACCCAGCCCCAGTGCATCGGGTAGGTGAATTCGTCCAGCACGTACAGCCGGTAGGTCTCGGCGGCCAGGTCGCGCTTGACCTGCTCCCAGCCCTCCTTGGCCGCCTCCTCGCTGCTCACCTCGGCCTCGGTGGAGCGCTGGATCCAGGACCAGCCCTCGCCCATCTTGTGCCAGGCGACGGTGCCGCCCTCGCCGGAGGCGCCCAGCACCTTCAGCGCGTTCTCCTCGCCGACCTTCCACTTGGCCGACTTCACGAACTGGAAGACCCCGATCGGCCAGCCCTGGTTCCAGGCCCGCAGGGCGAGCCCGAAGGCGGCGGTGGACTTCCCCTTGCCGGGGCCGGTGTGCACGGCGGTGATCGGCTGGGTGCGGCGCTGTCGGGTGGTCAGACCGTCCTCGGGGACGGTCGAGGGCTTGCCCTGCGGCATCGGGGTCACGCTGCCTTTCGTGAGGGGAGGGACACGGTGGAGCGGTGGGCGTGCACCAGGGCGGCCACGCCCTCGGCGCGCAGCTCGTCCAGGGTGACGGCGGTGGCGTGCAGCCGGCCGGCCAGCGTGCGGGCCAGGCCCAGGCGGACCGGTCCGGACTCGCAGTCCAGCACCACGGCGGCGGTGCCGCGGGCGGCGAGCAGGTCGGCGGCGCGGCCCGCGTCGGCCAGCGCGGTGCGCCCGCCGGTGGCCCGGCCGTCGGTGACCACGACCAGCAGCGGACGGCGGTGCGGATCGCGCAGCCGCTCCAGGCGCAGCACCTCGTGCGCGCGCAGCAGGCCGGCGGGCAGCGGGGTGCGTCCGCCGGTGGGCAGCTGTTCCAGGCGGGCCGCGCCGACCTCCACCGAGGAGGTCGGCGGCAGCGCCAGCTCGGCGCCGCTGCCGCGGAAGGTGACCATGCCGATCTTGTCGCGGCGCTGGTAGGCGTCCATCAGCAGCGAGAGCACCGCGCCCTTGACCGCGGTCATCCGCTGGCGGGCGGCCATCGAGCCGGAGGCGTCCACCACGAAGAGCACCAGGTTGGACTCCCGGCCCTGGCGCACCTGCTCGCGGAAGTCGTCGTGGCGCAGCAGCAGCGCGCGCCCGGCCCGGCCGCGGGCCACCTGGTGCGGGGCGGCGGCCTGCAGCGTGGCGGTCAGGTGCAGCCGGGTCAGCTGGCCGCCCGGGCGCCGGGCCCGCACGGTGTGGCCGCCGTCGGTCTCGGCCGGCGAGCGCCGGCCCTGCGCGCCGCGCCCGGTGCCGGGGACCTTGAACAGCCGGGTCCGGTACGGCTCACCGGCGGCCACCGGCGCCGTCTCGCGGGCCGGGCCGGCCGGGTGCGGCAGCTGGGGGGCCGCGTCCGGGGCCTCGGCGGCCGGCTGGGCGGGCTCGGAGCCGTCGGCGGGGGCCTCGGCCCGGGGCGGGGCGCCGGGGCCGGTGGGCGGCTCGGGAGCGCCGCCACCGCCGCCGTCGGGGCCGTCGGGGCCCGGGCCGTCGTCCTGGGGGCCCTCGCCGTCCGGACCCTCGCCCTCCGGCTCGCGGTCCTGCTCGGGCTCGGGTTCCCCTTCCTGCTCCGGCTCGCGGTGCTCGGCCAGCGTGCGGTCCAGCTGCTCCTCGTCCAGCCCGGGCGCGTCGAAGGGGTTGCGCCGGCGGCGGTGCGGCAGTGCCAGCTGGGCGGCCTTGCGGACGTCCTCCTCGGCCACCGCCGTGCGCCCGTCCCAGGCCGCCAGGGCGACCGCGGTGCGCGCCATCACGATGTCCGCGCGCAGCCCGTCCACCTCGAAGGCGGCGCAGACCGCGGTGATCTGACGCAGCGCCGGATCGCCCAGCACCACCGAGGGCAGCAGCGCGCGGGCGGTGGTGATCCGCTCGGCCAGCGCCCGCTCCTCGTCGGCGAAGCGGGCGGCGAACGCGGCCGGGTCGGCGTCGTAGCCGAGCCGGCGGCGCACCACCTCGGCGCGCTCGGCCGGCTCGCGGGTCGCCGCGATCTCCACGGTCAGCCCGAACCGGTCGAGCAGCTGCGGGCGCAGCTCGCCCTCCTCCGGGTTCATCGTGCCGACCAGCAGGAAACGGGCCGCGTGCCGCACCGAGACGCCCTCGCGCTCCACGTAGGAGCGGCCCATCGCGGCGGCGTCCAGCAGCAGGTCCACCACGTGGTCCTGCAGCAGGTTCACCTCGTCGATGTAGAGCACCCCGCGGTGCGCCTGGGCCAGCAGCCCCGGCTCGTAGGCCTTGACGCCCTCGGCCAGCGCCCGCTCCAGGTCCAGCGAGCCGACGATCCGGTCCTCGGTGACGCCCACCGGCAGCTCGACCAGCCGCGCGGCCCGGTCGCCGGCGGGCTCGGCGGTATGCGGGCCGTCCGGGCACTGCGGGTCGGGCCCGGCGGGGTCGCAGGCGAAGCGGCAGTCGCGCAGCACCGCGATGGAGGGCAGCAGCCCGGCCAGCGCGCGCACCATGGTCGACTTGGCGGTGCCCTTCTCACCGCGCACCAGCACGCCGCCCACCGCCGGCGAGACGGCGTTGAGCAGCAGCCCCAGCCGCAGGTCGGCCATCCCCACGATGGCGGTGAAGGGGTAGCGGTCGTCACTCACAGACGGTCACCTTCCATTGCGCGCGCAGCCGGCGCTCCCGGCGGCACGAACGGCAGGTCGCCGCTCGCCCCGCCCTCGATCAACCGCCACAGGGCGGCGGTGTCGGCGTGTTCCTCGATCAGGTCGCCCAGCCGGTCCAGCCGGGCCTCGCGGGCCGCCGCGAACGAGGTGTCGGGCGCCGGCACGAAGGCGCGGCCCGCCACCGCCGCGACCTCGCGCAGGAAGGCCCGCCGGAAGCCGTCGTTCTCCAGTGCCCCGTGCCAGGTGGTGCCCCAGACGGCGTCCACGCGGCAGCCGTCCAGGAACGGCTCGCCGCCCTCGACGGTCACCACGCCGTGGTGGATCTCGTAGCCCTCGACCCGTTCGCCGTAGGCGGCGCCGACCGGGCGGCCGAGCACCTTCTCGCGCCCGAACTCCACCGAGACCGGCAGCAGGTCCAGGCCCGCCACCACACCGGCGCCGGACTCCACCTCGTCGGCGATCCGCCGGCCCAGCATCTGGTAGCCGCCGCAGACGCCGAGCACCGGCCGCCCGGCGTGGGCCCGCTCGCGCAGCGCCTTCTCCAGGCCGCGCTCGCGCAGCCAGGCCAGGTCGGCGACGGTGGCCCGGGTGCCGGGCAGCACCACCAGGTCGGCGTCGGCCAGCTCCTCGGGCCGGGTCGCCCAGCGCACCAGCACCCCGGGCTCCTGGGCGAGGGCGTCCAGGTCGGTGAAGTTGGACAGCCGCGGGAAGCGCAGCACGGCCACCCGCAGCACGTCGGCGCCGTAGGGGCCCACCACGTCCTCGCGCTCCACCACGGTGGACAGGTCCAGCGAGTCCTCGGCGTCCAGCCACAGGCCCCGCAGCATCGGCAGGGTGCCGAGCACCGGACGGCCGGTCAGCTCCTCCAGCATGTCCAGGCCCGGCTTGAGCAGCCGCGCGTCGCCGCGGAACTTGTTGACCAGCCAGCCCGAGACCAGCCGCTGGTCCTCGGCGCTCAGCAGCGCCAGCGTGCCGTACATCGCGGCGAAGACCCCGCCGCGGTCGATGTCGCCGACCACCACCACCGGCAGGTCGGCGGCCCGCGCCAGGCCCATGTTGGCGATGTCGCGGTCGCGCAGGTTGATCTCGGCGGGGGAGCCGGCGCCCTCGCAGACGACCACGTCGAAGCGCCGGCGCAGGTCGGCCAGGCACTCCAGCGACCGCGCCAGCAGGACGGGCTTGCGCTCGCGGTAGTCCAGCGCGCCGACCTCGGCGACCGGGCGGCCCAGCAGCACCACCTGGCTGCGCCCGTCCGCGCCGGGCTTGAGCAGCACCGGGTTCATCGCGGCCTCGGGCTCCACCCGGGCGGCCTGGGCCTGCATCGCCTGGGCCCGGCCGATCTCCGCGCCGTCGGCGGTGACCATCGAGTTGAGCGACATGTTCTGGGCCTTGAACGGTGCGACCCGCACGCCCTGGCGGGCCAGCCAGCGGCAGATGCCGGCGGTCACCACGCTCTTGCCCGCGTCCGAGGTGGTCCCGGCGACCAGCAGTGCGTTGTTCATATCGTCCCCCTCCGGGACCGTGCGGCGGCCAGCGCGAACCGTGCCGCGACCGTGGTACCCAGGGCCAGCAGTCCGACGCGTCGCGAGAGCCGGCAGGCCACCTCGATGTCACCGGCCCCGACCGGACGCAACTCGGCGCCCAGCACCGGGCGTTGCTCCACCCGGACGCCGTAGCGCAGCGGACCGCCCAGCCGCACGCCCAGCGCGCCGGCGAAGGCCGACTCGGCCTGCCCGGCGTTCGGGCTCGGGTGCGCGGAGCCGTCGCGGCGCCAGACGCGCCAGGCGGTGCGCCGCCCGGCGGGCGGCGCGGCCGCCACGGTGAGCAGCGCGGTCAGCCGGGCACCGGGCCAGCCGGCCAGGTCGTCCAGCCGGGCCGCCGCCCAGCCGAACCGGCGGTACTTCGCGGACTTGTGACCCACCATCGCGTCCAGCGTGTTGACGGCCCGGAAGGCGAGCAGGCCGGGCGGGCCCGCCAGCGCGCCCCAGACCAGGGCGTTGACGACGGCGTCGGCGGTGTTCTCGGCCACCGACTCGACCACCGCGCGGGCGATCTGCGCTCCGTCCAGCGCGCTCGGGTCGCGCCCGCACAGGTGCGGCAGCCGCTCGCGGGCCGCGTCCAGGTCGTCCGCGGCGAGCGCGGCGCCGATGGTGCGCGCCTCGCGGGTGAGCGAGGTGCCGCCGAGCACCGTCCAGGTGGCGAGCGCGGCCGTGGCCACGGGGGCCGCGGTGGCGACAGGGGCCGCGCCACGGGTGCGCGCGAGCGCCAGCCGCTCGACGCCCACCGCACCGGCCGCCACCGCGCCCACGCAGAGCGCGGTGTGCAGCGCCCCGGCGCCCCGGTGGTCGCGCCACAGCGCGCGCTCCAGGCGCCCGGCCGCCCGGCCGAAGACGGCCACCGGGTGCCCGCGCCCGGGGTCGCCGAAGCGGGCGTCGGCCGCGTATCCGGCCAGCGCGCCCACCGCGTAGGGAAGGGTTGCCCGCACCGCACCCACCGGCATCAGCCGGCCGGCGGGACGGCGGGCGGGAGGGTGGGTGGAGCGGCCGGGCCGGGCCGTGGCGGGGCGGGCAGCATCAGGATGTGTCCTCACTCAGGGTCCGCGCCCTGGATCGACGAACCGGGGGCGAGAGTCTCCTGGCTCCCCGGGTAGCTGACACACCCTCGGGCCTTCCAACGATCCTGTGGCGGACCGCCGTGACCATGACGTCGAGCGTGCTCCCCGGTGACAGTGGCGGGACCGCGCCGGATTCGCACCGGCTTCCTCTCTGTGCCTCCGTATGGCCCGTGGATCCCATCACGGCCCGGAACCGGGAGTCAACCGCGCCCCCGGAGTGGTGGATCACACCGGCGGCCCGGTGGCGAACCGTCACCAGGTGATGCCCAGGCCTTCAGGCCGGGGAGGAATCCGATGTCCCACGTGGCGGGTCAGGTGCAGCCGATTCGCCGCCGGGCGGATCGGCGTCCACCATCCGTGACCCCCCGGGGCCCAGATCACCGTGTCCGCTGTCAGTGGTGCGTGGCATGGTGATCGTCAGTCGGATTGGTGTGTGGGTTGCGCCGGGGGTGTCAATGGAGAGCGGGGATGCCGGATTCGCCCGGTACACCTATCGGCTTCGTGTGTCGTCCACCGCCTTGTCCGGCCTCGAAGCCGAATGGGCCCGCTGTCGGTGGGTGTGGAACGAGTGTGTGGCGAAGTCCCGTCAGCGTTCCGTCGCCAACCGCACCCGCCCCGAGGGCGGCGAGAAGGTGACGTGCGGTCCGGCCGAACTGGACCGGATGCTGACCGAGGCCCGTGCCGCCATGCCGTGGTTGCGCGAGGGCGCGAGCGTTCCGCAGCAGCAGATCGTCCGGGACTTCGCGAAGTCCCGGACGAAGGCGCTCAACGATGTGAAGGACCGCCTGCCGATCAAGCGCCGCGCGGGGATGCCGAAGATCAAGAAGAAGCGCGAGGCGCTCCCGTCGATGAACTACACCCGGCGCGGCTTCCGTATCAAGGACGGCCGCTTACACCTGGCGGGCGGAATCGTCCTGATGGTGGTGTGGTCCCGCGACCTGCCCGCCGACGCGAGCAGCGTGCGCGTGTACCGCGACAGCGTCGGCCACTGGTACGCCTCGCTCGTCGTCCCTGTCGAAGCGCAGCCGCTCCCCGCCGTCGGTCGCTGCATAGGCATCGACTGGGGAGTGACGGAGACCGCGACCACCACCAGTGACACCCATGATCTTCCCCACCCGGAGCACGGACGCGACGCGCGGGTGAAGCTGACCCGGTATCAGCGGCAGATGGCTCGCAGGAAGCCGGGACGCGGTCAGGGTGCGTCGAAGGGCTACCTTCGCGCGCAACGGAGCACGGCGAAGGCTCACAAGAAGATCGCCCGGCAGCGTCAGGACACCGGCCGCAAGTGGGCCAAGGCCGTCGTGCGAGATCATGACCTGATCGCGGTTGAGGACTTCCGTCCGAAGTTCCTCGCCAAGACGACCATGGCGCGCAAGGCCGCCGACGCGGCGATCGGCGCGACGAAGAGCGCCTTGATCGAGATGGGACGTAAGCACGGCCGGACGGTGCACCTGGTGCACCCCGCGCACACGACCATGGACTGTGCCAACTGCGGAGCGAGAGCCAAGCACGCGTTGCCACTGTCGGAACGGATCTACACGTGCACCTCGTGCGGAGTCTCCACACCCAGGGACAAGAACTCCGCCCGCGTGATGCGCGTCAGGGCTGGTCTGTGCCCTGCTGACGTTGAATGCGTAGGACACGGTCGCCCGTAGGGCGTCCGTGCAGCAGGAGTCAGAAATCCCCCTCCTGAAGGCGGACCCCCGCCTTCAGGAGGGGGAGCAGTCAATACCTCCGAGTAGCCGCCCTGCTCACGGGCCGCGGGCTGGTGAATCGTCCAAGGGTGACTCGGGCGCTGTTGTCCCGGTTCGTGCGTTCGGCGGCTGGGGCGCGATCCGGCGGGCCCCTAGCGTCGGGTGCCATGCGAAGAAGCAGGCCACCGGCCGCCGTCCCGGTCCCGTTCTCCCCGAGCGCCGCCCGCGCGCACCGCGCCGGACTGGGCCTGACCCCGGAGCAGGTGGCCCAGGGCATGGCCGCGCACGGGGTACGGCTGCTGCCGACCCACGTGCTGGGCTGGGAGAGCGGCGAGCTGCGCCCCGGCGAGGAGGAGTTCATCGCGCTGGCCCGCGCGCTCTGGTGCCCCGCCGCGCAGCTGATGGGCGCGCCGCCGGCCAGCCTGCGCGACTACCGCCTGGCCCGCGAGCTGAGCCGGCAGCAGGCCGCCGAGCGGCTGGGGCTGAGCCCGCGGGCGTACGCGGCCGTGGAGCTGAGCGGCCGGTGGAGCGGCGACGAGGCGCAGAGCGCGGCGCTGGCCGAGCTGCTCGGCATGACGCTGCGTGAGCTGGTGCGGGTGACGGGGGTGGCCGACGAGCTGGAGCGGCGGCTGCGCCAGTGCGTGGACGGCCGCTGGCAGGCGCAGCTCAAGCCGCTGGCCCGGCTGGTGCCGGTGCCGCGCGCGACCCTGGCCGCCGTGCTGGCGGCACTGCAGGACGGGTACCAGGTGCACTCCTACTGGGGCTCCAGCACCCCGGCGGAGCCGGTCGGGGCCGAGGAGCCCCCGCTGGAGCGGTTCTGGGCGCTGCTCGCGGAGCGGGACACGGGCGGGTTGCCGGTCTGAGCCCCTCCTTTTCTGTCGGCTTCGCCTCCGGGCGCCCTTGACCCGGCGTCGACGCTCGCCCTCCTTGCGACACCGGCGCGCCCTTCGGCTCAGCCGACAGGTGCAGGGCCGGCCAAGGGTCGGTCACGGGGCCGGACGGTGGCCCGGTCAGCCGAACGCGGCGTTGCGGTGGCCGGGGGGCGCCGTCCGGGGTGCACTGGAGGGGTCGTGTCCGACCTGCCATCACCACCCCCGGGAGAGTCATGCGTTGGGGAACCGTCGTCGCCGCGGCCACCGCCGTCGCTGTCGGGGCGGGGGCCGTGGCCCTGCTCCTGGGCCGTCGGGTCTCCGACCTCACGCTGCGTCCCGACGCCGTGGCCGAGGGCGCCGCGGCCGGGGGGCCGGCCCTGCGGGTGCACGCGGTCGGCGCCCGGGAGGTCACCCTCAGCCGCACCCCGGCCAGCGCCCGGCGCGGGCGGTACGCGCTGGAGTGGCCCGGCGGCCACGCGGTGGTGGGCGAGATCCTGCGCACCGGCCCGCAGAGCGTCACCCGCCGCCTGGAGCTGTCCGCGGGCAGCACGCTGGGCGCCGGGGCCGAGGTGGAGCTGAGCCCGCGGGTGCTGCGCGGCGACCCCGGCTCGGCCTGCGGGCTGGACTACATGGACGTGGTGGTCGACGGCGAGCTGGGCGCGATGCCGGCCTGGTACGTGCCGGCCGTCCGGGGGACCTGGGTGATCGCGGTGCACGGCCGGCTCGCCGACCGCCGCCAGGCGCTGCCCGTGCTGCCGGTGCTCAAGCGCCTGCACCTGCCGGCGCTGGTGGTCAGCTGCCGGGGTGACCTGGGCGCGCCGGCCTCGCCGGACGGGATCGGCCACTTCGGTGAGACCGAGTGGCGCGACGTGGAGGCGGCGATCCGCTTCGCCAAGGAGGCCGGCGCCGGTCGGGTGATCCTCTACGGTTGGTCGCTGGGCGCCTCCACCGTGCTGCAGACCGCCGCCCGCTCGGACTACCGCGAGGAGGTGGCCGGCCTGGTGCTGGACTCCCCGGTGCTGGACTGGTCCGCCTCGGTGCGGGGCGTGGCGCAGCGGGCCGGGGTGCCCGCCGCGCTGGCCGAGCTGGGCGCGCTGTCGGCCGAGGGCCGCACCGGCGTCGACCAGGCCGGCTTCGCCCGGCTCGCCGACGGCACCGACCTGCGCGCGCCCACCCTGCTGCTGCACAGCACGCAGGACGCGGTGGCACCGTTCGCCAGCGCCCGCCGGCTGGCCGAGCTGCGGCCGGACCTGGTGAGCCTGCACCCGATCGCCGGGGCGGCGCACGCGGCCCTGTGGAACGCCGACCCGCGTGGCTACGAGGAGACCCTGCGGCGCTTCCTGACCCCGATCCTCTGAGGCCTCCGAATGCCGCGCTGCCGCCCGCCGAGCGCCTTCGCGGACCGCCGCGCGGGCCCGCCGGCCCCGCCGCTCAGGGTCACCCCTTGACCACGTTCCGTGCCGCCCAGTAGTGTCGTGGACAGGTCATCATCATTCCGGCCGGCCCGGTTTGGGCTCTCTTGCCCCGACTCCGCCCGGCTGTCCACCCCCGCCCGCCGAAGACGCGCCGAACTCGATGTGACAGAAGCCCCTTACACGGGGAAGACTGCACGGCGTGACGTCTCGGAACCCGCGCGACCGTGATGCCCCGCTCCCGCCGACCATGGGTACCGGCGCGACGGTGACCCGTCTACCCGGTACGGCCCGCCGCGCCGAAGGCGTGCAGCCGGGCCGCCCCGCCGCAGCCCGCCGGCGTACCCCCAAGCCCGCCCCCGGCCGTGGCCGGGTCCCGCTGCCGGAGGGCTTCCCGGCCCCCGCCGAACTGGCCCCGCTGGCCCGCCGGATGCTCGCCGACGCCGTACGCGTCGCGCGGTGGGCCGGCGAGCTCGAAGCGGTCGACAAGCGCGGCGAACTGCTGCCCGAGGACGCCCGCGCGGCCGGCCGCGCGCTCGCCATGACGGTGGGCGCCGCGGCCAAGGCCTGGGGCCAGGCCCTGCTGGTGGGCCTGGTCGAGCCGCGCGACGGCGGCGCCGCCCCCGGCTGGCGCCTGCACGCCTGGGAGCACGACGACGAGGCCGTGCTGCGCGGCTGGTCCGCGCTCTTCGACGCCTGGACCCTGCTGGCCCCGGTGCCGCCCGCCGCCCTGCGCGGCGTCTTCGCGGTGCTGGCCGGCCAGGCCGTGGACCAGGCCCCGCAGCTGCTCTCGTTCCTGCACCTGGTGGACGGCCCGGTCGCCGAGAGCGAGCTGATGGAGCTGCTGCGGCGCGGCCTGGACGAGCGCCGGCACGGCGCCGGCACCGGCTTCGCCACGCTCTCGCCCGTTCCGCACGCGGCCTCGGCCGTCTCCGCGGTGCGCGGCACCTGCCGCGAGCCGCAGATCGACACCCCGCCGGCGCCCTCCGACATCGCGGCGGTGCTGGACTGGATGCTGGACGGCCTGACCGCCGTCGGCGCGGTGATCCGCGCGGACGACGCGGCCGAGCTCTCCCCGCTGGGCCACTGGGCGGTGCGCGCCAAGCTGGAGGAGATCTGCACGGTGGCGCAGACCGCCGCCGGGCACATCGAGCAGAGCGCGCTGGAGCTGCTGGACGCCTGCGCCAACTACTCGCCCGGCCCGGCCCGCGCCGAGTACCGGGCCTGGGTCGCCGCCCGTCCGGTGGACCGCGCGGTGGCCGAGCTGCTGGAGGCCGCGCAGGGCGAGGACGCGCTGCTGCGCGGGCTCGCCTTCGAGGCGCTGCGGGTGGCCGGCGGCACGGCCGAGCAGGCCGTGCGGGCGGCGGTGGACGAGCCGGTGCTGCGCCCCTACGCGCTGCTCTGGCTGGCCGAGCAGCTGGACGAGGGCGGCGTGGTCCCCTCCGACGTGCTGAGCGCCGAGGACGCCGCCTGGCTCTGGGTGGACACCGCGGCGGCCGTGCTGGACCACGGGGAGACCGAGCTGCTGGTCGGCCACGTGGAGGGGGCCTGCGCCGGGGATCCGGTGCGGCTCTTCGCCCGGGCCCGGCAGTCCGGTCACGCCCGGGCGGCCTCGGTGCTCGCCGCGGTCGCCGGCGTGCACCCCGACGCGGCGGTGGCCCGCGCCGCGCGCCGCTCGGCGTTCAGCGTGCACCTCGGCGGCGCCTGACCGCTCACGGGATCCGACCGGGCCGTCCCCCGCCGCGCGGGGGGCGGGCCGTCGTCGTCCGCTCCGGGAGGCCCTGGCCGCCCGCCGGCGCCCCTCCAGCGCCCTGCCGGCGGCGTCGGGGAGCCCCGCTGCCGGCGGCGCCCGCTCCGGGCAGCACGAAGCCCGCCAGGTCCGGGACCTGGCGGGCTTCGGGTGGGGCGTGGGTGACGCCCTAGCAGTTGCGCGACTCCGCACGGCGGGCCCGCACGTCGCCGACCTTCTGGCCGACCTTGCGGCGGATCACCAGCAGCGGTGCCATCGCGGCGAGCGCGATCTGCGCGATCGCGCCGATGTGCATCAGCACGTCGCCGCCCGGCAGGCCGGCCGCCCAGGCGCCCAGGCAGCCGATCGACACGACGATCCAGCCCAGCGTCGCGGTGGCCAGCAGGCCCTGCGGCTTGGGGTACTCGACCTGGCTCACCATCAGGTAGGCCACGCCGAAGATCGCCAGCAGCCCGGCCAGGAACGGCGGGTCGAGCAGCACGATGGCGATCACGGTCATCGCGCCCATCGGGCAGGGCATGCCCTGGAAGACCCCCGGCCGCATCTTGACGGTCGAGAACCGGGCCAGCCGCAGCACCACCGCCAGCAGCACGGTCAGCGCGATGAACGCCGAGAGCCCCTGGTTGGAGCCGGGCGAGACGATGCCCCAGACCGCGACGAAGTAGGCCGGCGCGATGCCGAAGCTGATCAGGTCGGCCAGGTTGTCCAGCTCCGCGCCCAGCGCCGAGGAGCGCAGCTTGCGGGCCACCAGGCCGTCGAAGAGGTCGCACATCGACCCGAGCAGCAGCAGCGTCACCGCGGTGGCCGCGCCGTGCCGCACCATGCCGCTGCCGGAGGTGTCCCCGGTGATGTGCGGGATGAGCATGTTCGTGGTGATCGAGTAGATCGCCAGGAACCCGCAGACGGCGTTGCCCAGGGTCAGGAAGTCGGCGGTCGACAGTGTCTGCGGCGAGCGCGGGGCCCGCAGCTCGCGATCGCGTGCCCAGCGGCGCCGGCGCAGCTCGGTCTCCTCCGATTCGCCGAGTCCGACCAGGGTCTCGGGATCAGTCACGGTCAAGGCGTGTCACCCCCGCGGTGGTCTTCTGGCCCACCTCGACGCCGACCTCGACACCGGGCGGAAGGTAGGTGTCGACGCGCGAGCCGAAGCGGATCAGACCGATCCGCTCGCCCTGCTCGACCTTGGTGCCGGCCGGCACGTACGGCACGATGCGGCGCGCCACGGCGCCCGCGATCTGCACCATCTCGATGTCGCCGAGCTCGGTGTCGAAGTGCCAGACGACCCGTTCGTTCTGGTCGCTGTCCTTGTTGAACGCGGGCACGAAGCCACCGGCCACGTGCTCCACCGAGGTGATCGTGCCGGGCAGCGGGGCCCGGTTGACGTGCACGTTGAGCGGGCTCATGAAGATCGCGACGCGGGTCCGGCCGTCCGGCCAGGCGTCGATGCTCTGTACCACTCCGTCGGCCGGCGAGATCACTCTGCCGGTACCGATCTCACGCTCGGGGTCGCGGAAGAACCAGAGCATGCCCGCGCTGAGCGCGCACGCCGGAACCGCCGCCAGGGCCCACGCGCTGCTCCGCCGGGTGAGGGCGGTGGTGAGGGCAGCGGTGGCCAGGGTCGGGACGAACCAGGGGGTGGCTCCGCGCGCGATGGTCACGCGGGGTCGCCGGCCGGCCGTCTCGGGGGCGAGGACATCGCGCTCCGTGACGGAAGTGTGAGGGGACGGGCTGATGGGCATCGAAGACCTTTGTCGCGGGGCCCAGAGAATTGGCGGGGTACGGCCGCTGCTCGGGGGTGGTCGCGGGATCGGGTGATAAGGGGACAGCTGCTGTCCCGGTGGATGCTATCGGGAGCAGGCGGTAGGTGGGCAACCCGCCTGTTCGTTCAACTGTCCGCAGCCGTGCCTTGGCGCACGCGCTATGTATACGACCGTAGCTGGCCGCTCTCCGGTTCCCAAGGGTCCGGTCATGATCCGTGAGTCATGTCTCAGCACCGGCGGGCTCGCCCGGTTCTGCCGGGCCGAGGGGCAGGCGCTCCACCGCCCGTAGCCGCCCGGTGGACCCACCGGGCGGCTACGGGGCGCATCGTCCGCTCAGTCCGCGAGCTTGTACTCCTCCAGCAGGCGGCGGCCCACGATCATCTTCTGGATCTCGGCGGTGCCCTCGCCGATCAGCAGCATCGGGGCCTCCCGGTAGAGGCGCTCGATCTCGTACTCCTTGGAGAAGCCGTAGCCGCCGTGGATCCGGAAGGAGTCCTCGACGACCTCCTTGCAGTACTCGGAGGCGAGGTACTTGGCCATCCCGGCCTCGAGGTCGTTGCGCTCGCCGCCGTCCTTCTTGCGGGCGGCCATCACCATCATCTGGTGCGCGGCCTCGACCTTGGTGGCCATCTCGGCGAGCTTGAACTGGATCGCCTGGTGCTCGGCGATCTTCTTGCCGAAGGTCGAGCGCTGCTGGGCGTAGGAGATGCCCAGCTCGAAGGCGCGGCGGGCCACTCCGCAGCCGCGCGCGGCCACGTTGACCCGGCCGACCTCGACGCCGTCCATCATCTGGTAGAAGCCCTTGCCGGGGACGCCGCCCAGCACCCGGTCGGCCGGGATCCGGACGTCCTGCAGCACCAGCTCGGTGGTGTCGACGCCCTTGTAGCCCATCTTCTCGATCTTGCCGGGGACGGTCAGGCCCGGGACGGTCGGGTTCGGGCCGAAGCCGGCCGTCTTCTCGATCAGGAAGGTGGTCATGTTGCGGTAGGGGGTGCTGCCGCCCTCGTCGGTCTTGCAGAGCACCGCGACCAGGGTGGAGGTGCCGCCGTTGGTCAGCCACATCTTCTGGCCGTTGAGGACGTAGTGGTCGCCGTCCCTGACGCCCTTGGTGGAGATCGCCGCGACGTCCGAGCCCAGGCCCGGCTCCGACATCGAGAAGGCGCCGCGGATCTCGCCGGTCGCCATCCGGGGCAGGAAGTACTCCTTCTGCTCCTGGGTGCCGTGCGCGTTGATCATGTGCGCCACGATGAAGTGCGTGTTGACGATGCCCGAGACGGACATCCAGCCGCGGGCGATCTCCTCGACCACCAGCGCGTAGGTGAGCAGCGACTCGCCGAGGCCGCCGAACTCCTCGGGGATGGTCAGGCCGAAGAGGCCGAGCTGCTTCATGCCCTCCACGATGGCGGTCGGGTACTCGTCCCGGTGCTCCAGCTCGGTGGCGACCGGGATGATCTCCTTGTCGACGAAGTCCCGCACGGTGGCGAGGATGTCCCGCTGGATCTCGGTGAGGCCGTCGGTCTGTGCGAGGCGTCCCATCGTGCGGCTCCTGTCAAAGCATGAGGGTGGTGGTGAGGGGTGCGGGGGAGGGTTCGGGGGCTCCGCGAAGCGTGACTTCCGCGGAGCCCCCTGACCGGTCGGGAGGCCGATGACGGCGGCCCCCCGGGCCGGGGTTCCTGGGGGCCCGGACGGTGCCGGGCCCGGGACGGGGTGCGCTGACCCCGGGGGACTAGGCGAGCGGGGTCGGGCGGCCGGGCTGCTCGCCGCCGCGCTCCTTGATGTAGGAGTCGGTCGGCACCATCACCTTGCGGCGGAAGATGCAGACGACCGTGCCGTCCTGCTTGTAGCCCTTGGTCTCGACGTAGACGATGCCGCGGTCGTCCTTGGACTTGGACGGCCACTTGTCGAGCACCACGGTCTCGCCGTACAGCGTGTCGCCGTGGAAGGTCGGCGCGATGTGCCGCAGCGACTCGATCTCCAGGTTGGCGATCGCCTTGCCCGAGACGTCCGGCACGGACATCCCCAGCAGCAGCGAGTAGATGTAGTTGCCCACGACCACGTTCTTGCCGAAGTCGGTCGTCTTCTCGGCGTAGTTGCCGTCCATGTGCAGCGGGTGGTGGTTCATGGTCAGCAGGCAGAAGAGGTGGTCGTCGTACTCGGTGACGGTCTTCCCGGGCCAGTGCCTGTAGACCGCGCCGACCTCGAACTCTTCGTAGGTGCGTCCGAACTGCATCTCAGTCTTCTCCTCAACCCTGCGGGGGTTCGAACTTGCTGGTGCGCTCGAAGCCGGCCGCCCGGCCCTTGCCCGCGATGACCAGGGCCATCTTGCGCGAGGCCTCGTCGATCATCTCGTCGCCGAGCATGGCCGAGCCCTTGGCGCCGCCGGCCTCCGAGGTGCACCAGTCGTAGGCGTCCAGGATCAGCTCGGCGTGGTCGTAGTCGGCCTGCGAGGGCGAGAAGATCTCGTTCGCGGCGCCGACCTGGTCCGGGTGCAGCACCCACTTGCCGTCGAAGCCCAGCGCTGCGGCCCGGCCGGCCACCTCGCGGTAGCCGTCGGGGTTGCGGATCTGGAGGTAGGGGCCGTCGATCGCCTGGAGGTCGTTGGCGCGGGCCGCCATCAGGATGCGCATCAGGATGTAGTGGTACGCGTCGGCCGGGTAGCCGGCCGGCTGCTCGCCGACCACCAGCGACTTCATGTTGATCGAGGCCATGAAGTCGGCCGGGCCGAAGATGATGGTCTCCAGCCGCGGCGAGGCCTGGGCGATCGCGTCGACGTTGATCAGGCCCTTGGCGTTCTCGATCTGCGCCTCGATGCCGATCTTGCCGACCTCGAAGCCCATGGTCTTCTCGATCTGGGTGAGCAGCAGGTCCAGTGCCCTGACCTGCTCGGCGTCCTGCACCTTGGGCAGCATGATGCAGTCCAGGTTCGGGCCCGCGCCCTCGACCACCGTGATGACGTCGCGGTAGGTCCAGTGGGTGGTCCAGTCGTTGACCCGCACCACCTTGGTCTTCTTGCCCCAGTCGCCGTTGTTCAGTGCGTCCACGATGTGGTGTCGGGCGCTCTCCTTGACCAGCGGGGCGCAGGCGTCCTCGAGGTCCAGGAAGACCTGGTCGGCGGGCAGGCCCTGGGCCTTCTCCAGGAAGCGCGGGTTGCTCCCGGGAACGGCCAGGCAGGAGCGGCGGGGGCGGAGCCGGTTGACAGTCATGGGGGTGGGTCAGTTCCTTCCGGGGGCGGTGGCGGCCGAGGCCCAGGGCTGGAGCCTGTTGGCCAGCCGGATCTCGTCCACGATGCGGCCGATGATGGTGGTGATGCCGAAGTCCTTCGGGGTGAACACGGCGGCGACGCCGGCGGCCTTCAGGGCCTCGCCGTCCGCTGCCGGGATGATGCCACCCACGATCACCGGGACATCCTCCACCCCGGCCCGGCGCAGCCTGCGCAGCACGTCCGGGACGAGCTCGGGGTGCGCGCCGGAGAGGATCGACAGTCCCACGCAGTGCACGTCCTCGGCGACGGCCGCCGAGACGATCTGCTCGGGGGTCAGGCGGATGCCCTGGTAGACCACCTCGAAGCCGGCGTCGCGGGCCCGCACGGCGATCTGCTCCGCGCCGTTGGAGTGCCCGTCCAGGCCGGGCTTGCCGACCAGCAGGCGCAGCTTGCCGGCGCCCAGTTCGGCGGCCGTGGCGGCCACCGCCTCGCGCACCGCGGCCAGCTCGCCGCCCGGCTCGGCCGCCACCGCCACCGGCGCGCCGCCGACCCCGGTGGGGGCCCGGTACTCGCCGAAGACCTCGCGCAGCGCGAAGGACCACTCGCCGGTGGTCACCCCGGCCCGCACGCAGTCCAGGGTGGCCGCCATGAGGTTCTCGTCGGTGCCGGCGACCGTCTTGAGCCGCTCCAGGGCGAGCTGGGCGCCCGCGTCGTCCCGGGTGGCCTTCCAGTCCTCCAGGGCGGTCAGCACGGCCTGCTCGGAGGCCGGGTCGACCACCATGATCGCGGCGTCCAGGTCGGTGGTGAGCGGGTTCTCCTCGGTGGTGTCGAAGCAGTTCACCCCGACGATCTTGTCCTCGCCGGCCTCGATCCGGGCCCGCCGCTCGGCGTGCGAGGCGACCAGCGCCGACTTCAGGTAGCCCGACTCGACCGCGGGGATGATCCCCGGCCGGCCCGCCCGGGTGCCCATCTCCAGCACCTTGGCGATCTCCGCCTCGGCGCCGGCCAGCAGCTCGGCGGTCTTCGCCTCGATGACGTGCGAGCCGTTGAAGACGTCGCCGTACTCCAGCAGGTCCGACTCGAAGGCCAGCACCTGCTGGATCCGCAGCGACCACTGCTGGTCCCAGGGCCGGGGCAGGCCCAGCGCCTCGTTCCAGGCGGGCAACTGGACGGCCCGGGCCCGGGCGTCCTTGGAGAGCGTCACGGCCAGCATCTCCAGCACGATCCGCTGGACGTTGTTCTCCGGCTGGGCCTCGGTCAGGCCCAGCGAGTTGACCTGCACGCCGTAGCGGAACCGGCGCTGCTTGGCGTCCTCGATGCCGTAGCGCTCCCGGGTGACCTTCTCCCAGAGCTGGCCGAAGGCGCGCATCTTGCACATCTCCTCGATGAAGCGCACGCCCGCGTTCACGAAGAAGGAGATCCGGCCGACCACCTCGCCCATCCGCTCGGCCGGCACCTGGCCGGAGTCGCGCACGGCGTCCAGCACGGTGATCGCGGTGCACATGGCGAAGGCGATCTCCTGGACCGGCGTGGCGCCGGCCTCCTGGAGGTGGTAGCTGCAGATGTTGATCGGGTTCCACTTGGGCAGCGTGCCGACCGTGTAGGCGATCATGTCGGTGATCAGGCGCACCGAGGGGCCGGGCGGGAAGACGTGCGTCCCGCGCGACAGGTACTCCTTGACGATGTCGTTCTGCGTGGTGCCGGTCAGCTTGGCGATGTCCGCGCCCTGCTCCTCGGCGACCACCTGGTACATCGCCAGCAGCCACATGGCGGTGGCGTTGATGGTCATCGAGGTGTTGGTCTGCTCGAGCGGGATGCCGTCGAACAGGGTGCGCATGTCGCCCACGTGCCCGACCGGCACGCCGACCCGGCCGACCTCGCCGCGGGCCAGCACGTGGTCCGAGTCGTAGCCGGTCTGGGTGGGCAGGTCGAAGGCGACCGAGAGGCCGGTCTGGCCCTTGGCGAGGTTGCGGCGGTAGAGCGCGTTGGAGTCGCTCGCCGTCGAGTGCCCGGCATAGGTCCGCATCAACCAGGGACGGTCGCGCTGCCGCTTCTGCGGCTCGCTCGCCGCCGGGCGCTCTTGACCCGGCGCCGACGCTCCTCCCTCCAACGCTCGCTCCTTCGTCGCTCGCTCGTCGCTCGTCGCTTTCGACACCGGCGCGCCCTTTGGCTCGCTCGCCCTGCTCGTCCCGCTGGTCACTAGATGTCCCGGAAGCGGTTGATGGCGTCGACGTGCTTGGCGCGGAACTCGGCGTCGCGCACGCCCAGACCCTCCTCGGGGGCCAGGCAGAGGACGCCGACCTTGCCCTGGTGGCGGTTCTGGTGCACGTCCAGGGCGGCCTGGCCGGTCTGGTCCAGGGAGTAGACCTTGGAGAGAGTCGGGTGGATCTTGCCCTTGGCGACCAGGCGGTTGGCCTCCCACGCCTCGCGGTAGTTGGCGAAGTGCGAGCCGACGATCTTCTTGAGCGACATCCACAGGTACCGGTTGTCGTACTGGTGCATGAAGCCCGAGGTCGAGGCGCAGGTGACGATCGTGCCGCCCTTGCGGGTGACGTAGACGCTGGCGCCGAAGGTCTCGCGGCCCGGGTGCTCGAAGACGATGTCCACGTCCTCGCCGCCGGTCAGCTCGCGGATCCGGCCGCCCAGGCGCTTCCACTCGCGCGGGTCCTGGTTCTGCTCGTCCTTCCAGAACTTGTAGCCCTCGGCGCTGCGGTCGATGATCGCCTCGGCGCCCATCGCCCGGCAGATGTCGGCCTTCTGCTCGCTGGAGACCACGCAGATCGGGGTGGCGCCGCCGGCCAGCGCGTACTGGGTGGCGTACGAGCCCAGGCCGCCGCTGGCGCCCCAGATCAGCACGTTGTCGCCCTGCTTCATGCCGGCGCCGTTGCGGCTGACCAGCTGGCGGTAGGCGGTGGAGTTGACCAGACCGGGGGAGGCGGCCTCCTCCCAGGTGAGGTGGGCGGGCTTGGGCATCAGCTGGTTGGTCTTCACCAGGGCGATCTGGGCCAGGCCACCGAAGTTGGTCTCGAAGCCCCAGATCCGCTGCTCCGGGTCCATCATCGTGTCGTTGTGGCCGTCCGAGCTCTCCAGCTCGACGGACAGGCAGTGCGCGACGACCTCGTCGCCCGGCTTCCAGGCGTTCACGCCGGCGCCGGTGCGCAGCACCACGCCCGCGAGGTCCGAGCCGAGCACGTGGTAGGGCAGGTCGTGCCGCTTGGTCAGCGGCGAGAGGCGGCCGTAGCGCTCCAGGAAGCCGAAGGTGGAGACCGGCTCGTAGATCGAGGACCAGACGGTGTTGTAGTTCACCGCGCTGGCCATCACGGCCACCAGCGCCTCGCCCGGGCCCAGTTCGGGCAGCGCGACGTCGTCGAGGTGCAGGGACTGGCGCGGGTCCTTGTCGCGGCTGTCGAGGCCGGCGAACATCTGTTCCTCGTCCTTGTGGAGCGTCACCGCCCGGTAGGACTCCGGCAGCTTCAGGGCGGCGAAGTCCGCCGTGGTGCTGTCGGCGCTGAGGATCGCGTCGAGGATTTCCTTCATGGCTGCCTCCGAAGGCGTACCTGTGTGAGGGCACAGGGCGTCTGGGGGAGCCGGGAGCGGACACCGGCTTCGCTGAGGTGGTCTGGGTGGGTTCGCCCCCGGGGTGTGGGGACGCCGGACTGCGGCGCGCCGAGGTGGGGAGCCGCGGCGCCGCGACTGGTGAGTAACAAGCTACTGGCACCCTGTGCCACTCGTAAAGACACTGGGTGCCACGAATTTCAGCGTAGGTCGAGACGGACTCGAGCGCGCTCCGGCAGTGCTCCGGGGCACCCGAAGGGCCCGCCCCGGCGAACCGGGACGGGCCCTGTGACCTGCGGTTTCTCCGGCCCTACTGGCGCAGCGCGGCCTTGATGCTGTCCAGCACCAGGTCGAGCGGCGCGTCGGTGCGGGCCACTGTGATGAGCACCTCACCGCCGGGGGTGGCACTCAGTGCGCTCGCGGCCGTCAGCTCGAGTCCGGTCGCGGCATCACCGCTGGCACCGGGTGCCACCAGAGTGCCACGGCGCCGCACGCCCTGCGGCGGGGTGGCCCAGAAGGTGCCCCGGATGACCTCGAAGGAGTGGTCCAGCTGCGCTTCCACGTCGCCGTGCCCGCCGGCCCGCAGCCAGCGCCGCAGCACGTGGTTGTGGGCCGCCACCACCGCGGCGGCCGAGACCTCGGCCAGCATCGAGTCGTCGTCCCCGCCGTGCCGCCAGCTGGGCGGGATCGACTCGGCGGTGTCGAAGCGGCCCAGCAGGTAGCGGGTGAAGAGCCGCTCGTAGCGGGCCACCACGGCGATCTCGCGCTCGCGCAGCGCGGGCACCTGGCGGATCAGCTGGTAGCGGGCCACCGAGACCGCGGGGGTGGAGGCGTACATCCGCAGCACCTCCTTGATGCCGCGGCAGACCACGTCCAGCGGGTACTCGTCCGGCTCGGAGCTGGCCAGCAGGTCGGCCACCCGGACCAGGGTGTCGTCGTGGTCCGGGAAGATCGCCTCCTCCTTGGACCGGAAGTAGCGGAAGAAGGTCCGCCGGGCCACCCCGGCGGCGGCGGCGATCTGATCGACCGTCGTCTCCTCGTAGCCCTGGGTGGCGAACAGCTCCATGGCGGCGGTCGCCAGGTCCTGGCGCATCTGCTGGCGCTGGGCCGCGGCCCGGCGGTTGCCGGGAGCCTGGTCGACGGCCCTGCGATCGTCCTGCTCGGCGGATGACTGTTCCCGATCCATGCCCGGAACGCTACACGCCTGGCCGGTCCCGTCCGCCGCGGTTGCCGGCATCGCCGCCGCCCCCGGTAGGGCCGGTGCCGGACGCCGCACCACGGGGGCCGGGCGGCCGGCCACCGCGGGGCGCG
>NZ_BAAALF010000079.1:0-709 GCF_039528135.1 Kitasatospora nipponensis
CCCCCCGGCCGGGGGGGGGGCGGGGGGGGGGGGGGGGGGGGGCCCCCCCCGGCCCCCCCCCCCCCCGCGCCCGCGGCGGTCGTCACGCCGGCCCCGCCAGTGCTGCGGTCGCCGCCGGTGCCGCCGCCGAGTCGCGGACCAGGGCGGCCACCGAGATGCCCGCCAGGATCTCCCGCGCCCGCTCCTCCACCGCCCGCCAGACGGCCGGCAGACCGTCGGCCGGGCCGGGGTACTCCAGCGCGGCCAGCGGCTCGCCGCGCAGCGTGATCACCTCGCCGTCGATCGCCCGGACCACGTCCAGCAGGCTGATCTCCTCGGCCGGGCGGCCCAGCCAGTAGCCGCCCTCGCAGCCGCGCTGGCTGCGCACCAGGCCCGCCCGGCGCAGGTCGCCGACCACGGACTTGAGGAACCTGAACGGGATCTCCTGGGAGGAGGCGATGGCCTCGCAGGTGAGCGGGCGAGCCGTGTCGCAGGCGAGTTCGACCAGCGCCCGCGCGGCGTAGTCCGCCTTCGCGGAAATATGCATGGGCCCGAGTATCCCTCTGCGGCGACGGCGTTCAAGCACCCGTCGGGCCGCTGTCGGCGTGGGATCCGACACGGCGTCAGGTAATGGACACCAGTTGACATCCTTTTCCGGCGCGCTCTAGCGTCGGGCCCACGAGCGCCGGTCAGCGGCCGCCCCGGCCCGTCCGCGGGCGGGCGGGGGCGG
>NZ_BAAALF010000079.1:719-13587 GCF_039528135.1 Kitasatospora nipponensis
GGCCCGCCCCGTGCCCGTGGCCCGCCGCCGGTCCGACCCGCCCGCCCTCGCCCTCGTACGTCCACCCGGGAGTCCGACCATGTCCGACGACGTGCCCCAGCAGCCCACCGCCCCGGCCGCCCCGGCCGTCCAGGACTGTGCCGCACCGCTCACCGAGGCCGGCCAGGGCTTCCACCCGCACCTGCCCGGCGACGCCCCGGCGGCCGGCAGCGCGCTGCGCGAGCGCCTGCACCACATCCGGGCCGGGGAGCTGGACGGCGACACCGCGCAGAGCTCGGGCATGCGGCGCTTCGCCGCGATCAGCGGCCGCACGGTCGGCTCGGAGAAGCTCTGGATGGGCGAGACCCGGGTCGCGCCGTCCACCGCCTCCTCCGACCACCACCACGGCGAGTCCGAGACGGCGATCCACGTGGTCAGCGGGAACCCGGAGTTCGTCTTCCTGGACGACTCCACGGGGGAGCCGGTGGAGGTGCGCCTGAAGACCGGCCCGGGCGACTACGTCTTCGTGCCGCCCTTCGTCCCGCACCGCGAGGAGAACCCGGACCCGCGGCAGGAGGCCGTGGTGGTGATCGCCCGCAGCACGCAGGAGGCCATCGTGGTCAACCTGCCGGGCCTGCACGTCCTGCACACCCGCGAGGGGAGCTGACGACGTCGACCGGCGGCAGGGCGACGTCCTGGTCATCGACGACGTCGCCGTCGGGCACGGTCGGGGTCAGGCCCAGGTGATCTCGAAGGACCTGAGGCGTTCGTCCTGGAGGGTCGGGTGCATGCCGGCTGCCGTCAGTACGTGCTGGGATGCGGCGTTGTCGTGGTCGGTATCGCCCTTCACGCGGGTGACGCCGTGCTCCCGCGCGAACTGCAGCAGTGCGCGCAGCGCCTCGGAGGCGTAGCCCTGGCCGCGCACCGCCGGGCTGAGGCCGAACCCGATGGTGACGCCACCGCTCTCGTCGGGAAGTCCGTGGAAGCCGATCCCGCCGATCGCGTGACCGTCCTCGCGGCGGCGGATCTCGTAGTTGCAGAACGGCGCGCCCTGCGGGGCATCGGTGTTCGCACACGTACCCAGGAACCGGGTGGCCGCGATGACGTCGCCGGGGGTGGGGTAACCGGGCGCCCATCGATCGACGCCGTCAGGCTCGCCGGACACCAGCCGCTGCGACTCGGCGACAGTCAATGGATGAAGCACAAGCCGTTTTGTCAGAAGGTCGCTCATGGCCCGAAGGGGTACCACGCGCGAGGACCGGACCGCACCTGGATTACACCGGGCAGGAGGCGGGAGCCATCACCACGACGTCGGGGTGGAGGTCTCTGGCCGGCTACTCGGACCGGCGGTCGGCGGCGAACGTCGACGCGCTCTCGAACGGGCGCCGGCGCGCCCTCCTTGCCCGCCAGCGGGCAGGAGGGGCCCTTCTTTCGACACCGGCGCGCCCTTCGGCTCACTCGCCCCTGTTCCGCTGCCCCGGCTGGTGGGGGCCGTCCGGGGCGAGGATGCGCGAGCCCAGCGGGAACTCGCACCAGACGCTCTTGCCGCTGCCGAGCGGCTCCACGCCCCACCCGGCGGTGAGGGCGTCCACCAGGAGCAGGCCGCGCCCCGAGGTGGCGGTCTCGCCGGGCGTGCGGCGGCGCGGCAGGTCGCTGGAACGGTCGCGGATCTCCAGGCGGATGCTCGGCGCGGGCCCGGTGAGCAGCTCGACGGTGAGCAGCGCGCCGCCGTCGGTGTGCACCAGCGCGTTGGTGAGCAGTTCGTCCGCGGCCAGCTCGATGTCGGGGATCAGGTCGCCCGCGCCCCAGGCGGTGAGCGCCGCGCGGAGCATGGTCCTGGTCTCCACCAGCCCCTCCGGGTCGGCCTGGTGGATGTGCTGGGTGAGCTGCCGGGTGGCGTAGGTGCCGGGCACGGCCGCCCGGTGCAGCAGCAGGAGCGCCATGTCGTCGCTGGTGCCGGAGAGTTCCAGCAGGCCGTTGCAGAGGTGGTCGGCGAGCGCCTCGGTGGCCGACGGGCCGGCGCGCACCGCGCCCGCCAGCGCCGCGAGGCCCTGCGAGATGTCCTGCCCGGGGTGCTCGACCAGCCCGTCGGTGCAGAGCAGCAGGGTGTCGCCGGGACGCAGGTCCAGCCGGGTCTCGGGGTAGTCGTCCTGGCCGAAGACCGTGGCGACGCCCAGCGGCAGGCCGCCGCGGACGGTGGCCCAGCTGGTCCCGCCGCTGCCGTGGCGCACCAGCGGCTCCAGGTGGCCGGCCCGCACCAGGCGCAGCGCGCCGGTCTCCAGGTCCGCGTCGACGTAGACGCAGGTGGCCGACCGCTCGGTGTCCAGCTCGGCGAGGAAGCGCGAGGCGCGGGCCATCACCGTGGCCGGCGGGTGCCCCTCGGCCGCGTAGGCGCGCAGCGCGATCCGCAACTGGCCCATGACGGCCGCCGCGTGGCTGTCGTGCCCCTCCACGTCGCCGATCACCAGGCCCACCCGCCGGCGCGGCAGGCCGATCACGTCGTACCAGTCGCCGCCCACCTCGCGCCCGCTGCGGCTGGCGCGGTAGCGCACGGCGACCTCGCCGCCGCTGATCGCCGGGATGCGGCGCGGCAGCATGGTGGTCTGCAGCGTGGTGGCGAACTCGCGCTCCTGGTCGAAGAGCATGGCGCGCTGCAGTGACTGGGCGACCGCGCTGCCCAGGGCGATGCAGATGTTGCGGTCCTCGGTGCTGAAGTGGTGCCGGTCGCGGTAGAACAGGCCCAGCGCGCCGATCGAGCGGGCCTGCGCGGCCAGTGGCAGGAAGGCCGCCGCCTCGATGCCCATCTGCTCGGCGTAGGGCCGCAGTCGCGGGTAGCGCTCGATCAGCTCCTCGCGGGTGCTGACGAAGCGCGCGCGGTGGCTGAGCGCGGCCTCCGCCAGCGGCAGCCGGTCCTCGCCCAGGCGGGTGAGCGACAGGTCGTCCTGGGCCCGCAGCGCCTCCGAGGGCTGCTCGGTCACCGCGACCAGGCGCATCATGCCGCCCTCGATCAGCCCCAGCGCGAGCCCGTCGGCGCCGAACCGGCGCAGCCCCTCGCTGTTGGTCAGCACCCGGGTCACGTCCCGCACGGTCAGCGCGCGGGCCAGGGCCTCGGTGGTGTTGCGCACCGAGTCGGTCTGCCGGCGACGGTCCGCGGCCAGCGTGCGCATCCCGTCCGCGTGCGCCAGCTCCTCCTCGGCGTTGCGGACGATCCCCACGATCCGGTACGGCCGGTCCGTCGCGTCCCGCAGCACCCGCCCCTGGGTGTGCGCCCAGCGCAGGCTGCCGTCACGGCAGACCAGCCGGAAGTAGGCGGCGAAGGTCAGCCGCCCCTCGCGCAGCGCGAACGAGACGGCCTCGTCGAGTCGCTCGCTGTCCGCCGGCAGCACCCGGGCGGCGAGCGAGGCGGGCAGCCCGTCGAACTCCTCGGGCCGCAGGTCGAAGACCTCCAGGCCGACCTCGTCGAGGTGGTACGTGCCGGTGTCGAGGTCCCAGTCGAAGCTGCCCATCCCGTTGAGGGCCAGCCGGTCGTTGGCGGCCGTCGGCTCGCTCTCCCGCGCCAGGGCGGGCGGCACCACGGCCTGGGCGGCCGCGGTCTGCACGGAGGTCGGGGCGTGCGGGCGCCCGGGGGCGCGTGAGTGCGCGGGGCGGGAGACCCTGGGGTCGTAGCCGCCCGGAGACCTGGATGGGTTCGCCATGGCGGGGCTCCCGTGGATCGATCGGCTGTTCCGCTGACCGCGCCGGGTCCTTTCCTGGAACGCCCGGCCAGTCTATCCAGGCCGCGTTGCCCGCGCATCAATGCCGAACACCGGGCGGGCCCGACGTGGGTGCGGCGCGGAATCCGCGGTTCCGTGCGAAAGGTTCGCCGGGGTGTCGCCGAGGAGCTCGGAAACGCGCCATCCGCTGGCCGGGAATCCCCTGCCGAGCGGCCGTCCGGGGCGGCTACTGTTCGTTCTCGGAACGCGCTTGCCCTGGAATTCCCGCCTTCCGGAATCCGCCGTGCCCGGGCCGCACCGGCCCGGACACCGTCGTGCACCGTCGATCTCGTCCCGTCGAACCCGAGGAGTTCCATGTCCCGCGTCCGCACCGCCCTGAGCATCGCCCTGCTGGGCGCCACGGCCACCCTCGCGCTGGCCGTCTCGCCGGCCCAGGCCGCCCCCGGGGACACGGTCAACACCTGTGCCAGCACGTTGACCCCGGCCGGCTGGGTGGACGTCCAGTGGTGGTCCACCTTCTCCTGCGGATCGACCTTCGACCCCAACGCCAAGCAGATCAAGCAGATCGCCGGTCTGCCGATCGGCACCACGGTCAACGTCTGTTCGTCCACGCTGCCGCCGGCCGGGTGGATCCAGACCGCTTCCTACTACAGCAGCAGCTGCCAGTACTCCGCTACGCCCAGCTTCAACCCGAACAGCTGGAGCCTGCGCCGGGTCTCCTGACACCGGCTCGCTGAATCCCTGGGCCGCTGAACCCCTGGCCGGCTGAATCCCCGGCCCGCCGAATCGCGGGGCCCTGAATCCCCGGCCCGCCGCAGCGCGGGCCGGGGGGGGGGGGCGGGGATTGAGGGCGGCGCCATCCCGGAAGCGCCGATTCCCGGGGTGGCCGCATTCCGGAGCGGCGGCATCGGGGCGCGGCGCGCAGCATGGAGTGAGGTGCCACGGTGGTGGAGCTCCGTGCTGTGCGGCCCCGCACGGTGGCACGGGTTCGGAGGTCTGCGATGACTCGCAAGACGGCCAAGGCCGTAGCCAGCCAGCCCTGGCTCACGCCCGCCGAGCGCGCCGAGCGGGGTCGGGCGGCGCGGGCGCGGGCGCCACGCTCCAGTCACGGCGACTTCGAGCCGGCGGCGAGCCGGCCGGATCCGGTGGACGTGATCGAGCGGCAGTCGGCCACCCGCCTCCAGGAGCTGGTGCCGATCCGCTACGGACGGATGACCGAGTCGCCGTTCCGCTTCTACCGCGGCGCCGCCGCGATCATGGCCGGCGACCTGGCCGGCACCCCGGCCTCCGGACTGCGGGCCCAACTCTGCGGAGACGCTCACCTGTTGAACTTCCGGCTGCTCGCCTCTCCGGAGCGCAACCTGCTGTTCGACATCAACGACTTCGACGAGACGCTGCCCGGGCCCTGGGAGTGGGACGTCAAACGGCTCGCCACCAGCATGGTCATCGCGGCCCGCGAGAACGGTTACAGCGCCCGGGAGCGCGCCGTCATCGTCACCACCACGGTGCGTTCCTACCGGGAGCGGATGCGCGAGCTCGCGCAGATGAAGAACCTCGACGTCTGGTACGCGCGGGCGGACGCCGCCCAACTGGAGGCCGCGGGGTACGGCGGCCTGCACAAGCGCGGGCGCAAGCGCGTGCGCGGGACGCTGGCCAAGGCCCGCACCCGGGACAGCCTGCAGGCCTTCGAGAAGCTCACCGAGATGGTCGACGGCGAGCGCCGGATCACCTCCACCCCGCCGCTGGTCACCCCGCTCGGCGAACTCCTGGCGGGCCAGCAGCGCAGTGTCCTGGAGGAGCAGATCCGCGGCCTGATCCAGAGCTACCGGCGCTCGCTGCCGACCGACCGCCGGCACCTGCTGGGGCAGTTCACCCTGGCCGACATGGCGCGCAAGGTGGTGGGCGTGGGCAGCGTCGGCACCCGCTGCTGGATCATCCTGCTGCTCGGCCGGGACGGCGGGGACCCGCTCTTCCTCCAGGCCAAGGAGGCCGACGAGTCGGTGCTCGCCGCGCACGCCGGCGCGAGCGAGTACGCCACCCAGGGCGAGCGGGTGGTCGCCGGCCAACGGCTGATGCAGGCCGCCAGCGACATCTTCCTCGGCTGGGAGCGGGCCCAGGGCATCGACGGCCGCGAGCGGGACTTCTACGTCCGCCAGCTGCGCGACTGGAAGGGCATCGCGGAGCCCGCGCTGATGGTGCCCCAGGGGATGGCCCTGTTCGGCCGGGTCTGCGGTGCCACGCTGGCGCGCGCGCACGCCCGCTCCGGCGACCGGATCGCCATCGCCGCCTACCTGGGACGCGGCGACGTCTTCGACCGGGCGCTGGTGCGGTTCGCCGAGAGCTACGCCGACTGCAACGAGCACGACCACCTGGCGCTGCTGGACGCCGTCCGGTCCGGCCGGGTGACCGCCGAGGCGGCCTGAGGGCCCCCGGGGGGCCCGGGGGCACGGGCGGGGCGTCCGTCAGCGGCGCAGGTCGGCCCGCACGCGCTCGGCGAGCCGGCGGGTGTCGCGGTGGTTGAGCCGGGCCCCGAGCGCCGCGCCGATCAGGAACGGGGTCAGCGAGGGCAGCTTGCGCAGCGAGCTGCGGGTCAGCCGCTTGCGGACCTGCGCGCGCACCCGGGAGCCGGCGCTCAGGGCGAGCAGCCCGGTGGTCGGCTCCAGCAGGCTGCCGCTGTCGATGCCGCGCCGGTTGGCCCAGGCGGCGAGGTAGGCGGAGGTGCGCTGCGCGCCGGTGCCCGGGGCCCGGCGCCCGTAGACCTCGTGCAGCTCGGCGATCAGTTTGATCTCGACCGCGGCCACCGCCACCGTCTCCGAGGCGGGCGCCGCGATCAGGGCGGGCGGCGTGGGCGCCACGGCCACCGCGCCCACGCCCGCGCCGATCGCGGCGGAGGCCCGGGTCGCGCCGAGCACCAGCCGGTCGGCCAGCTCCTCGGGGTTGGCCGCCTTCGGGTGCTGGGCCCGCAGCGTGGCCAGGTCGCGGACCGGGATGCGCGGCGCGGCCGTCAGCAGTCGGTCGGTGAGCCCGCGCATGCCGCCCACCGCGGCCCGCGCGGCCCGCCGCCCGTGCCGGGCCAGGGGCGCCCCCACGTCACCGGCGGGCTCCGTGCCCGCGCGGGTGTCCGGTGCGGTGTCCGGCGCGGCGTCGGCCGCCGTGTCGGGGAGGGCGTCGCCGGGCCGGTCTCCGGGGCGGGCCAGCAGGCCGGTGACCAGCCGGGCCAGCCGGTCTCGGCCGCGGGCCTCCCGGGCGGCCTCCCCGTCCGGCGCGGCGAGGTCCCAGTGCTCCATGCCGGCGGCGAGCCGGCTGAGTTCGTCCGCGCTGTCCGGAGGCGGCACGGGGGTGGCGCTTCGTCTACGGATGACTGCCATGCGCATCATGTACCCGCTGGCTCCCGGCACAGTCGCCGCCGGGCCCACCCGAATCGCGGACGGCGGTCCGGCCGGGGTGCGCGGACCCGCCGAGGCGTCCTCGGACCGGTTCGCGGACCGGCTCGCGGCTCAGACCCGGCCCAATCGGGCGACCAGCAGCGTCGCGTCGTCCGCGGAGCCGGCCGGCCGGGCCGCCAGCAGCGCGTCGCACACCTCGTCCAGCGGCGCCGCCGGGTCGCGGACCGCCCGGCCGAGCAGGGCGATGCCCTGGTCGAGGTCCTGGGCCGGTCCCCGGTCCTCGATCATTCCGTCGCTGTAGAGGACCAGCAGGCTGCCGGGCGCCACCGGGTGCTCGACGTCGGGGTACACCTGGAGCAGTCCCATCCCCAGCGGCGGCCCCGGATCGCAGGAGAGCACCTCGACCGAGCCGTCCGGGCCGATCAGCAGGGGCGGTGGATGTCCGGCCAGGGCGAGCCGGCAGCGCCCGGTGCCGGCGTCGTACACCACGCAGGCGCAGGTCGCGGGCAGGTCGTCGTCGCCGCCGGCGAAGAGTCCGTCCAGGCGGGTGAGCAGCTGGCCCGGCGCCAGCCCGACCGCCAGCAGCGCGTGCACCGAGGCCCGGTAGCGGCCCATCGCGGCCGCCGCGCCCAGACCGTGGCCCATCACGTCCCCGACGCCGACGCCGACCCGGGCGCCCGGCAGGACCAGCGCGTCGTACCAGTCGCCCCCGGCGAGGGTGTCGTCCTCCGCGGGACGGTAGCGGTACGCCGGCCGGAACCAGGGCGTCGACGGCAGCCGGGCCGGCAGCAGTCGGCGCTGCAGGGCCAGCGCCGCCAGCCGCTCGCGGCGGTAGAGCAGGGCGTTGCCGAGCGCGGTGGCGGTGCGGGCCGCGATCTCCCCGGCCAGCAGCAGGTCCTCCTCGCCGAAGGGGTCCGCCCGGTGGAAGGTCACCGCCCCGAGCACGCCGCCGCCCGCGACCAGCGGCACCGCGACCCCGTGCGGGGCCGCCCGCCCGGTCGTGCCGTGCCGTGGCTCCTCGAAGGGCACCGGCCGCGCCGAGCCGGTGCACTCGGCCGCCGCCGCGCTCGCCGGCCGAGGTGGGGCCAGCGCGTCCTCCGGGCGCGGCCGGCCGGCGTCCCGGGGCGGCACGAGGGGGTGGACGAGGGGGCCGGCAGAGGGCTGGAGGGTCGGGTGGAGGGGCGGCGCGAGGCCCGGGTCGGACACCGCGCCCGCCAGCAGGTCCACCGCGAGCGCGTCGGCGAACCCCGGCTCGCAGGCCGCCAGCAGCTCGGCGGTGACCGTGCGCGGGTCCAGTGCCCGGCCCAGCCCCGTGCCGACCCGGCCCAGCAGCTCCGGCCGCCGCCGGCCCCGCGCGGTGTCCAGCAGCTCCGCACCGGAGTCCCCCAGCGGCCGGACGTAGCCGCCGACGCCCGTCACCGTGCCGTCGGCAGCCCGCAACGGGAAGAGCGTCCCGGAGACCGCGTACGGGTCGCCGGCCGGCCCGATCGCCGCGGCCCGTAGGCCCTCCACGGTCTCGCCCCCGTCCACCACCCGGCGCAGCACCCGCTCGTAGGCCGACGGATGGGGCAGGTCCAGCACTTCGAGCACGAAGCGGCCCAGGTGCTGCTCGACCGGTCGGCCGTTCAGCCGGGCGAGCGCCTCGTTGACGAAGACGAACCGCAGCTCGGTGTCCAGCGCCGCCAGCCCCAGCGGGGCGCACCCCACCAGCCGCTCCAGCGCGGCGACGTCGCCCGCGGTGACATCGGCCGCGGCGCCGGGTCGTGCCGGCGGCAGCGCGACGGCGAGGACGCCCTCCCCGCCGGCCAGCGGCACCGCCACGGGGTGCCAGGCGAGGGTGTGACAGGTGCCGTCGCGCCGCCGCAACCGGTCCCGGCGGGCCCCACCGTCGGCCGCCGACCCGTCGACCGGCGGATCCCCGGCCCGCAGCAGGGCGCGGACCAGGGCCGCCCCGCGCGGCGCGGCCCCGTCGGCGAGCAGCGAGGCGTGCCGGCCGACGACCTCCCGGGCCGGGTAGCCGGTCAGCGCCCGCGCCCCCTCGCTCCAGCGCTGCACCCGCCCGTCGGCGTCGATGAGCGCGGTCGCCACGGCGAACGAACCGGTGCCGCCGCCGCTGTCGGCCCTCCGCCCGCCCTCACTCGTCGCTCGCACCCCACCAGGATAGGCCGACCGCGTGACCGTCCGCTCGCAGAGCGTGAGCGGGCTCGAATCGCCTGCCGCCGGGGGCGGCTCAGAGCAGGTGGGCGGCGACGAGGGCGGCGAACTCCTCGGGGGTGACGATCGTGATGCCCAGCTCCTCGGCCTTGGCGCGCTTGGAGCCGGCCTTCTCGCCGGCCACCAACAGGGTCGTGCGCTTGCTGACCGAGGAGGAGGCCTTGCCGCCGGCCCGTTCGACGAGCTCGTTCATCTCGTTGCGGGAGAGCTCGGCCAGCGCGCCGGTCATGCTGCCGGTCACCACCACGGCCTGGCCGCTCAGCGGCCCGGCCGCGGCCTGGCCGCTTGTGCCGTCGGCCGGGTCGGCCGTCGCCGGGGCCGGGGCGGTCGGCTCGGTGACGGCCGTCCCCACCTGCTGGGCGAGCAGCCGCTCCAGCACCGGGGCGAGCTCGGCGAGCTCGGTGACGATCAGCTGGGCCTTCTCGGCGCCGATGCCGTCGACCGTGGCGAGCGTGGCCGCATCGGCGGCGCGGATCGCCGCCATGCTGCCGAAGTGCGCCGCGATGCGCCGCGACATCGTCCGCCCGGTGCCGCGCACGCCCAGCGCGCAGAAGACCCGGTTGAGCGGGCGGCTGCGGGCCGCCTCGATGGCGGCGATCAGGTTGTCGGCGCTGGTGTCGCCCATCCGCTCCAGGGTGAGCAGCTGCTCCCGGGTGAGCGTGAAGAGGTCGGCGAGGTCGGCGACCAGGCCGGCCTCGACCAGCTGGACCGCGCGGGTGCCGCCCAACCCCTCGATGTCGAGCTGGTCGCGCCCGGCGGCGTAGCGGATCGAGGCGACGGCCTGGCAGCCGCGGCCGCGCACGCAGCGCCAGCGCTGCTGGGAGGTGTCGATCGCGTCGCCGCAGCGCGGGCAGGTGGCGGGGAAGACGATCGGCTGCTCGGCCCCCGTGCGCTCGGCGACCAGCGGGGCCTCCACCCGGGGGATCACGTCGCCGGCCCGGTGCACGAAGACGCGGTCGCCGATCATCAGGTCGCGCCGGGTGATGTCGGCGGGGTTGTGCAGGGTCGCGTAGGTCACCGTGACGCCGTCCACGACGACCGGCTCCAGCACCGCCCGGGGCGCGATGACGCCGGTGCGTCCGACGTTCCACTCCACCTCCAGCAGCCGGGTGACCTGGTGCACGGCCGGCAGCTTGTAGGCGATCGCCCAGCGCGGGGCCCGCGAGCCGCTGCCCGCCTGCTCCTGGTCACCGGCCGCGTCGGCCTTGACCACGATGCCGTCGATGCCGAAGGGCAGGGTGGCCCGCAGCGCGGCGATCTCCTCGATCCGCTGCTGCACCTCGGAGAGCTCCGCGCGGCGCACCGGCCGGGCCGCGGTGCTCGCGGCGGTGTTGGCGCCCCAGCGGGCGAGCAGTTCCAGGAGCTCGGTGTGGTCCAGGGCCTGCGGTCCGACGGCGCCGTAGCCGAAGAAGGTGAGCTCGACCCGGTAGGCCCGGTCCTTGGCGCGCAGGGTGCCGGCGGCGCCGTTGCGCGGGTTCGCGAACGGGGTGGCGCCGTGCGCGGTGCGCAGCTCGTTGGCGCGCTCGAACTGCTCCTGGGTGAGCAGCACCTCACCGCGCAGCTCGACGTCCAGCGGCTCGGCGAGCCGCTCGGGCAGCCCGAGCACGGCGTCGGCGGCGTGCGTGATGTCCTCGCCGGCCAGGCCGTCGCTGCGGGTGACCAGCTGCACCAGCCGCCCGGCCCGGTAGAGGGCCGCCACGTCCAGGCCGTCGAGCTTGGGCTCCACGCACCAGCCCCGCACGGGCCGCCCCAGCCGGCGCTCCAGGCCGGCCGCCCAGGCGGCCAGCTCCTCCGCCGAGAAGGCGTTGTCCAGGCTGAGCATCGGCACCGAGTGCGGGACGTCCCCCACCGCGGCGCCGCCGGCCACCTTGCCGGTCGGCGAGTCCGGCCTGACCTGCTCGGGGTGGACCCGCTCGTACGCCTCGATCGCCCGCAGCAGTGCGTCGTACTCGTCGTCGCCCAGCGCGGTGGCGCCGTCGGCGTAGTAGGCGCCGGCCGCCGCGAGGGCGGTGTCGACGGCATCGGCGTAGGCAGTGGGGGAGGCCGGAACGGCTGCGTCCTTCATGTCGCACATTCTCTCGACCAGCACTGACAGTCCCGATCCGGCCGCGGGGCGGGGGCCGCGCGCCGCGAGGCCGGCGCTGCGCGGGCCGGCGGGCCGTTCGGGTGAACCTGGCGGGCCGGCGGGTGTGGCGGGGCAATCCGGACGGGCGGGTCGCGTCGAAGGTGTCCTGGCCGGACCTGTCCGTCACGGGGTTCGGTCACCGGTGTCGACCCCTGCCCTCGGCCCGTCAGGGCCCAGCCCCGAAAGGCCGTTGCCATGTCGCTGACCCCCACCCGTTCACGGCGCGCCGTCCTGGCGGCCGGTGCCGCCTTCGCCCTGCTCGCCCTGGCCGGCTGCTCCAGCAGCGGTGGCTCCTCGACGCCCGCCGCCTCGGCCTCCTCGGAGGCGGCCTCGATCGCCTCGGCCGTGCGCTCCGAGGTGTCCTCGGGCGCCTCCGCCTCGGTGTCGATCTCCGTGTCGGGGTCGGGGTCCGCCTCGGTGTCGGTGGGGAGCAGTGCGGCCGCGATGGTCGTCACCATCAAGAACTTCGCCTTCACTCCGGCCGACCTCACGGTCGCCCCCGGCACGGTGATCACCGTGACCAATCAGGACACCACCGCGCACACCCTGACCGCCACCGGCAAGGAGTTCGACACCGGGACGCTGGAGCCGGGCAAGTCCGCGACCATCACCGCGCCCACCACCGCCGGGAGTTACCCCTTCATCTGCACCATCCACCCGTTCATGAAGGGCACCCTCACGGTGAGTTGACCCGCCGCCGGGGCCCGCCACCGGGCCGGCCCGCCGCGGCCCGTCGCCCCGGCCCGCCGTCCCGGCCCCAGACCGAGCAAGGAGCGCCATGCCCTCGACCGTCCGCCGTTCCTCGTCCGTCGCGGTCCGCCTGCTGCTCGCCGCCGCGCTGGCCGCGGCGGTGACGGTGGCCCTGTACGTCACCGGTCGCCACCAGACGCCGGACTACACCGCCGAGTTGTTCGGCCGATCCGGCGCGGCGGCGGTCCGGCTGAAGGCCTGGCTGGCCACCGTCGTGCTGGGCCTGGCGGTGGTGCAGCTGGCTCTGGCGCTGTGGATGTACGGGCGGCTGCCGGGCGTCCACCGCGTTCCGCGCGGCGTCCGCACGGCCCACCGGCTCTGTGGGGTGCTGCTGTTCGCCGTGACGGTGCCCGTCGCCGTGCAGTGCATGCGCGGCTACGGCGTCGAGACGACCGGCCCGCGGGTGGTGGCGCACGCGGTGGCCGGCTGCTTCTTCTACGGCGCGTTCGCCGCGAAGGTGCTGCTGGTCCGCAGCCGCCGGCTGCCCGGCTGGGTCCTGCCGCTGGCCGGCGGGGCACTGGTCGCCACCGTCGCGGTCCTCTGGTACACCGCCGCCCTGTGGTACTTCAACGGATACGCGCTGCCCTGAGCCGACCGGGTGAGGCCCTCGGCGCGTCCCGGACCCGGCGGGCGCCCGGGCCGGGGGGGGCGCCGGCCCCCCCGGGCCCCCCCCCCCCCCCCCCCGGCCCCGCGCGCCCGCG
>NZ_BAAALF010000079.1:13597-35943 GCF_039528135.1 Kitasatospora nipponensis
CACCGTTCCCGCCCACCACCACCTCGTCGGGCCCGCCGTACCCCGGCCCCGGGCCCCCGGCCGCGCCCCGCCCCGGCGCCCCGCCGGGTCCGGGAGGATCGCTGGCGGCCGGGCCCACCACCGTCCCTCGACCGGGCCCGGCGAGCCCGGAGGCCGACCATGCGGATCCTGCTCGTGGCAAGCGCGTTCAACAGCCTGACCCAACGCGTCTTCGCCGAACTACGCGACCACGGCCACACCGTGGCGGTCCACCTGATGGTGGGCGACGACCAGCTGCGGGAGGCGGTGCGCGGGCACGCGCCGCAGTTGGTGGTGGCGCCGATGCTGAAGGCCGCCGTCCCGCGCGACCTCTGGTCGGCGCACACCGTCCTGATCGTCCACCCGGGACCGCCGGGCGACCGCGGTCCGTCCGCGCTGGACTGGGCGATCCACGAGGACGCGCGCAGCTGGGGCGTGACGGTGCTGCAGGCCGACGAGGTGATGGACGCCGGCGACGTCTGGGCCCACGTCGCCTGCGAGGTACCGCCGGTGGGCAAGAGCGACCTGTACCGCGGCGAGGTCGCCGACGCGGCGCTGGCGGCCGTGCTGCTCGCCGTGGAGCGCTTCGCCTCGCGGACGTACACCCCGCAGCCGCAGCACGGCGGTGGCTGGAGGGCCGCCGACCACACCAGGCCCTACCTGGACCAGGGCCTGCGGCGGATTGACTGGCAGGCGGACCCGACGGCGACCGTACTGCGCAAACTGCGCGCCGCCGACTCCCAGCCGGGCGTCCTGGACCGGCTGGCGGGCGCCGAGTGGTTCCTGCACGGCGGCCATCCGGAGGACGAACTACGGGGACGGCCGGGGGAGTTGATCGCGACCCGGGCGGGCGCGGTGTGCCGGGCGACGGTGGACGGCGCGGTGTGGATCCCGCAGCTGCGCCGCCGCCGGGGCCGGGGCGAACCGGCGGCCGTCAAGCTGCCGGCGACGCTGGCACTGGCCGGGCAGCGGGAGGGGCACCTCGGGGAGCTACCCGAACTCCCCGAGGTGCCGGCCCCCTTGTGGCTGCCGCGGGAGCGCCGGACCTGGAGCGATGTGGTCTACCGCGAGCAGGGCTCGGTGGGGCTGCTGCGGTTCGTCTTCCCCGGCGGGGCGATGAGCACCGAGCACTGCCGCCGACTGCTGGACGCCTACCGGTTCGCGCTCACCCGCCCGACCTCGGTGCTGGTGCTGGGCGGCGGGCGGGACTTCTTCTCCAACGGCATCCACCTCAACGTGATCGAGGCCGCGCCCGACCCCGCCCGGGAGTCCTGGGCGAACATCAACGCGATGGACGACCTGGTGGCCGAGATCCTGACCACCACCGACCGGCTGGTGGTGGCCGCGCTGGGCGGCAACGCCGCGGCGGGCGGCGCGATGCTCGCGCTGGCGGCGGACGAGGTCTGGTGCCGCGCCGGCGTGCTGCTCAACCCGCACTACCGGCTGATGGGCCTGTACGGGTCGGAGTACTGGACCTACACCCTGCCGCGGCGGGTGGGCGCGGCCGCCGCGGCCCGCCTCACCCGGCGGGCGCTGCCGGTGAGCGCGGCCGGAGCGCACCGGCTCGGCCTGGTGGACCGGGTGATCACCGCCCCGCCCGAGGGGTTCGGGTCCGAGGTCGACCGGTTCGCCGCCCTGCTGGCCGCCGCACCCGTGCTGCAGGAGCGGATCGCGGCCAAGAAGGCCGCCCGCGAACGCGACGAGGCCCTCAAGCCGCTGGCCGCCTACCGGGCCGAGGAGTTGGCCCGGATGCGCCGCACCTTCTTCGATGCGACCGAGCCGTACCACGCGCTGCGCGCGGCCTTCGTGCGCAAGCAGCCGGTCCGCCGCACCCGGCCGCACCTGGCGGGCGGGCGCCCGCGGCCTGGGGGCGGGCCGGGCGCCGGGGACCGGGCTGACGGCGCCGGCCCGTCGCCGCCGGCCGGCCGCTCACCCGGATGGCCGCTGCGGGTCCGCCGTCGGGAGGGCGGCCGGTCCAAGATGCTCGGTATGAGCATATGGACCCCCGAACCCGAGTACTCCCAACTCGCGCGGCCGCTCGCCGAGGTGCTGGAGAGCGTGCGCGCCAGCGCCTACGAGGCCCCGCACGACGCCCTGGGCCACGCCCAGCGCCGCGCCGACCTCGCCGTGCTGGACGCCCTGGACGCGGCGACCTGGCCGGCGTCGGGCAGCTGACCGCCCGCGCGCGGGCGGGCTTCGCGCGCACGCAGGGTGACCGTCCGGCGGGTGGTCGAGGGCACGGCCGCGGGCGCGTGCGATGGCGGGCCGGCGCCGGGTGTCACACGATCGGGAGATGACGATCCGTGAAGAGCAGCCCGCGGCCGGGCCGGCCGCGTCCGACCGCCGCTGGCCGGCCCTGGTGGTCTGTCTGATCGCCGGTTTCATGACCCTGCTGGACATCAGCATCGTCAACGTGGCGCTGCCCGCGATCCGGACCGGGCTGGGGATGTCGGACAGCGGGCTGCAGTGGGTGCTGTCGGGCTACGCGCTGACCTTCGGCCTGGCCCTGGTGCCGTGCGGCCGCCTCGGTGACGCGCGAAGCCGGCGGGCGGTCTTCATCACCGGACTGGCCCTGTTCACCGTCACCAGCGCGCTGGCCGGCGCCTCGCGCGGCGAGGCCTGGCTGGTGGTGGCCCGGCTGTTGCAGGGAGTGGCGGGCGGCATGCTGGTGCCGCAGGTGTCGGGCTTCATCCAACAGCTGTTCCGCGGCGCCGAGCGGGGCCGGGCGTTCGGCCTGCTGGGCGCCACGATCGGGTTGTCGACGGCGGTCGGACCGCTGCTCGGCGGCCTGCTGATCGAGGCCTTCGGCGCCGAACAGGGCTGGCGGTGGGTCTTCTACGTCAACCTGCCGATCGGGCTGCTCACCCTGCCGCTGGCCCGCCGGCTGCTGCCCGGACCGCCGCCGCGGCAACCGGGCGCGCCGCCGCGCGGGCGCGGGGACTTCGATCCGGTCGGCGTGCTGCTGCTGGGGGCCGGGATCGTGCTGCTGCTGCTCCCGCTGGTCGAGCAGCAGCAGTGGCACGGTGACGCGAAGTGGCTGCTGCTGCCGGTCGCCGCCGTGCTGCTGGCGGGCTTCGTCGGCTGGGAGCGCCGGTACGCGCGGCGCGGGGAGCCGCTGGTCAGCATGAGCCTGTTCGCGGCCCACTCCTACACGCTCGGGATCGTCCTGTCGCTGTCGTACTTCGCGGGCTTCACCGCGATCTTCTTCATCTTCACCCTCTACCTGCAGAGTGGGCTGCACTACAGCGCGCTGGCCGCCGGGCTGGCGATCACGCCGTTCGCGATCGGCTCCGGGGTCGCGGCGGCGGTCGGCGGCCGGGTGGTGAACCGGTTCGGCCGGCCGCTGGTGGTGGTGGGCCTGGGCCTGGTGGTGCTGGGACTGAGCGGTGCGGCGCTCGCGGTCCACTTCTGGTCGGGGCCCTCGGTCGGCTGGACGACGCTCGCTCCGCTGCTGGTCGCCGGCATCGGCAGCGGGCTGGTGATCGCGCCCAACCAGACGCTGACGCTGAGCGAGGTACCGGTGGCGCGGGCCGGCAGCGCCGGGGGCGTGCTGCAGACCGCCCAGCGGATCGGGTCCGCGGTGGGCGTCGCGGCGGTCGGATCGGTCTTCTTCTCCTCCGTCGCCGCCCACGGCGACGACTGGGCGGGAGCCTTCCTGTGGGGCCTGGGCCTGGCGGTCGGCTTCGTGCTGCTGGCGCTGGTCGCGGCCCTGGTCGACGTGGTGCGCTGCGGTCCCGGTCGCCGCTCCGGGCCCGGCCGCCCGCCCGGGGCGGGCGACGGATCGGGCCCGGGGCGGGTGGCCGTCGAGGAGCACAGGGGGTAGGGGAGGGGAAGGGGGGAACGGGGAACGGGGCGGTGCTCAGGCCTGGGAGGCGTCGGCGATACCGCGCAGGACGGTGTCGGTCTCCCGGCGCAGTCGGCGCTGTTCGGCGGTCCACTCGCGCAGTTCCTGGACCTTGACGGGGTCGGCGGCGGCCTGCGGGTCCATGATGCTGGTGGCACCGTCGCCGAGGTCGATGACCTGCTGGTCCATCCGGCCGGTGGCCAGGATGCCGAGGATCGCGAGCAGCTCGTCCTTCACCTCACGGGTGAGGAAGACCTCGTCCTCGTCGCTGATGTCGATGCCGAGCTCGTCGCTCGGCGAGGTGAGCAGGGTGATGGCTCCGGTGACGAGTCGGCCCAGGACCCGGAACTGGTCGGGGTCCATCCGGGCCTGGAGGGTGGCGAGGTAGAGGCGGACCTGGTCGGCTCGGCTGAGCTGTGTCTGGTTCTGGTCGTCCACGAGTCTCATCCTGCCTCGCATCGCGGGCTGCCGGAAGCCCCCGTCGCCTCGGTGTGGGTCGACCGGGGCGAACTCGGTGGCGGACCCGTCGCCCGGCGGGCGGGCCGGCGGCGTGTCGTTCGTACGGCGCGTACTAGGGTCGCGGAGGGGAAGGGAGCTGCTGTGACAGCAGACGTCGTTGTGGTGGGTAGCGGGCCGAACGGACTGGCGGCCGCGGTGACGATGGCCCGGGCCGGGCTGGTCGTGCAGGTCTACGAGGGGGCCGACGAGATCGGCGGGGGGCTGCGGACCAAGGCGCTGTTCCGGTCCGACGTGCGGCACGACATCTGCTCGGCCGTGCACCCGATGGCCGCCGCCTCGCCGTTCTTCCGGGAGTTCGACCTGCCGGCCCGCGGGGTGGAGCTGCTGCAACCGGAGGCCGGCTACGCGCATCCGCTGCGCCGGGGCCCGGCCGCGATCGCCTACCGCAGCCTGGAGCGGACCTGCGCGGAGCTGGGCGCGGACGGGGCGCGCTGGCGGGCGCTGATGGCGCCGCTGCTGCGGCACAGCGAGGGGTTGGTGGACTACCTGCTCTCGGGACAGCGCAGCCTGCCACGGGACCCGGTGGTGCCGTTGCTGCTCGCCGGCCCGGTGCTGGCGCACGGCACCGGGCTGGCCACCAGCCGGTTCGCCGAGCCGCAGGCCGCGGCGCTGCTGGCCGGGGTCGCGGCGCACGTGGTGGGGCGGATGCCGACGCCCGCCTCGGCCGTGGTCGCACTGATGCTCGGTCATCTCGCGCACGGTTCGGGCTGGCCGGTGCCGCGCGGGGGCAGCGCCGCCATCGCCGACGCGCTGGCGGCCGACCTGGCCGCGCACGGCGGGAAGATCGTCACCGGGCAGCGGATCGGTGACCTGCGCGAGGTGCGCGGGGCGCGGGCGATCCTGCTGGACGTGGGGCCCAAGGAGTTCCTGGCGATCGGCGGCCCGCTGCTGCCCGACCGCTACCGCGCCGCCCTGCGGGCCTTCCGCTACGGTCCCGGAGCCGCCAAGGTCGACTTCCTGGTCTCGGAGCCCATCCCGTGGGCCGACCCGCGGGTGGGCCGGGCCGCGACCGTGCACCTGGGCGGCACCCAGCGCGAGGTGTTCCGGCAGGAGACGCTGGTGGCGCGCGGACTGCCCGGGAGGGAGCCGTTCGTGCTGGTCGTCGACCCGGTCGCCGCCGACCCCGGCCGGGCCGCCGGCGGGTACCGCCCGGTCTGGGCGTACGCGCACGTGCCCAACGGCGACCCCGTCGACCCGGTGGCGCTGGTGACCGCGCGGATCGAGCAGTTCGCGCCGGGCTTCGCCGAGACGGTGGTGGAGCGGCGCGCGCTGAGCGCGCCCGACCTCGAGCGGTACAACCCGAACTACGTCGGCGGCGACATCGCCGCCGGGGCGATGACGCTGCGCCAGTCCGTGCTGCGGCCCACCCCGCGCTGGGACCCGCACCGCACCGCGCTGCGCGGGGTCTACCTCTGCTCGACGGCCACGCCGCCGGGGCCCGGCGTGCACGGGATGGCCGGGTACCTGGCCGCCCGCTCGGCGCTGCGGCGGGAGTTCGGGATCCGCACGGCGCCCTCGCTGGCGCCGGGGGCGGGGATCGGCGGGGTCGGTGGGGGCGGCTGAGGCGTGACGGGCCGGCCGGGCGGGAGGGTGTGCTCCCGTCCGACCGGGCCATCGGTCCGTCCCGGTGGCGTCAGCCGACCGGTGCGCCCTCGGCGGCCAGCTGCGCGTCGATGTGGGCGGCGAACTCGGCCAGCCGGGGCGTCTCGAAGAGCGCGCGCACCGAGATCTCGACGCCGAAGTAGTCCGAGACGGCGAGCACCAGGGAGCTGGCGAGCAGCGAGTGGCCGCCGAGTTCGAAGAAGGAGTCGTCGGGGTCGATGTCGTCGATGCCGAGCACCTCCTCCCAGAGCGCCAGGGTGGCGGGCAGCGAGGTGGGGGCCGGGCCGGAGGTCGTGTCGGGGGTGGGGCCGGTGGTGGCGGGAGCGGTCGCGGGTGCGGGAGTGTCGCCGGCGGGCGGCGCGGGCCGGTCGCGCGGGGTGGGGACCACGAGCGGGTCGGTGAGCTCGGCCAGGCTCTGCCGCGGGTCGCGGGCGATGGCGGTCAGCAGCTCGGTGTAGCCGGTCGAGAGCGCGGCGAGCAGGGTGGGGCCCACCGAGCCCGAGGGGTTCTTCCAGAGCACGTGGGTGCCGCCGCTGTCCTCGCGCACCATCACCGCGAGCCCGTAGTCGGCGCTGCTCTCGATGTCGAGCAGGCTGAGCAGGCAGCTGTCGTCGTCGGCGTCGTCGGCCTGCAGCTGCAGCTGCAGCTGCAGCCGCAGCCGCTGGACGTCGACGTCGGCGCGCAGGCCGGCGTGCCAGTACTGGAAGACGCTCTGGTGGGTGCGCGCGTGGGCGTCCCAGCCGGTCAGGCCGACCTCGCGCAGGATGGCGGGCAGCGGCAGGTCGCCGTGGGTCAGCGCGGCCCGCACCTCGCCGCGCAGCCGCTGCACCAGCTCGGCGAAGCCGGTGGTCCCCTCCAGCCGGTGCCGGATCGGCAGGACGTTGACGAAGTAGCCCACCAGCTCCTGCAGTTGCTCGCCGGCCCGGCCGTGGTAGGGGATCGAGACGAGGAGCTCGTCACGGCCGGTGAAGCGGCGCAGCAGGGCGAAGTAGGCGGCGAACAGGACGGTGAAGTAGGAGGTGCCCAACTCCTCGGCGCGGGCGCGCAGTCGGGGAACCAACTCGGCCGGGACGGCGGTGCTGAGCACGGCGAAGCCGGGGTCGTCGAGGCTGGCGGGCAGGTCGAAGTCCGGTACGTCGCTGCCCAGGGCGGCCCGCCAGTGCGCGCGCAGCGCGTCCCCGGCCGGGGTGTCGGTCAACTCCCTCGAGCGCCGGGCGAAGGCGATCAGCGGGGCGCGGTGCTCGGGCACGGAGAGCGGCTGTCCGGCGTAGGCGCGGCGCAGTCCGTCCAGCAGGACCAGCACGGACGCGCCGTCGAAGACCAGGTGGTGGATGGTCAGCAGCAGGACGGTGCGCTCGTCGCCGTGGAAGAGGTCGATCCGGGCCAGCGGACCGTTGCGCAGGTCGAACGGGCGCTGCCAGACCCGGCGGATCGCCGGGGTCGGGTCGCCGGTCACGGTGTGCTCGGTGACCGGGATGGCGGGGGCGTCCTGCCAGCTCAGCCGGTGCTCGCCGGCCACCCGCACCACCCGGGCCCGCAGCTGCGGGTAGGCCTCGCCGAGCGCCGCCACGGCCTGCCGCAGGCGGGCGGGGTCGAGCGTGCCGGTGACCTGGAAGGGGGCGGGGATGATGTGGGTCCACTGCTCGGGGTCCACCTGCCAGGAGATCCACATCGCCTCCTGGCCCACGGAGAGCGGCAGTTCGCAGGGGGAGAGGGCGGGGGAGGGGGCTGTGCTCGGGGCGGTCGGGTCGCCGGCGGTGGTGGTGGGGTCGGTCGGGGTGGTGGTCATGGCGGTACTCCTCGGTCGGCCTGCGGGGGCGTTCGTCAGCGGGACGGGGCGGGTGCGGCGGGCAGGGCCGCCAGCGCCTTGCGGTCGGTCTTGCCCGACGGGTTGACGGGCAGTTCCGGCAGCCGCACGAAGCGGCCGGGGACCATGTGGACGGGCAGCCGCGCGCGGGCGAACGCGGCCAGCGCGTCGGCCGGATCGGGGTGGGTCGTCTGCGGCGCGGCGGCGGTGAAGAAGACGGTCATCATCGGCTCGCCGACCCGGCTCACCGTGCGGACCACGACGAGCTCACCGACCCCCGGCGCGCCGAGCAACACGCTCTCCACCTCGCCGAGTTCGATCCGGAAGCCGTTGATCTTCACCTGGTCGTCGGCCCGGCCGGCGTAGCAGTACACGCCGTCGGTGGTGAGCCGGGCCAGGTCGCCGCTGCGGTAGCGGATCCGGGCGCCGGTGCCGGTGCCGGTGCCGGTGCCGGTGCCGGTGTCGGCGCTGGAGTCGGCGCCGGCCGGGGTGGTCCGGACGAAGCGCTCGGCGGTGAGTTCGGGCCGGTTGAGGTAGCCGAGGGCCACCCCGGCGCCGGCCACGTGGATCTCGCCGACCTCGCCGGGCTGCACCGGCTTGCCGTCCTCGTCCAGCACCTCGACCTGCCAGCCGTCCAGCGGCTCGCCGATGTCCAGGGCGAACGCCGGGTCCCGCACCGGATCCGGCGCGCGGTCCAACTCCCGGTCGGTCAGCAGGCGGTAGGTGACGAAGACGGTCGCCTCGGTGATCCCGTAGGTGTTGACGAAGCGCGTGCCGCCGCCGAAGTGGGCGCGCCAGGCCCGTACGTCGCGCACGTCGATGGACTCGCCGCCGAAGATCACGTAGCGCAGCGCCGGCGGTTGTTCGAGCCGCGCGGCCGCCCGGACCAGGTGCCGGAAGACCGAGGGCACCACGTTGAGGACCGTGACCTGCTCGCGCACCAGCAGGTCGAGCGTCTGCCGGGGTGAGGCGGCCACCTCGCGGTCGACCACGACCAGGGTGGCGCCGTGCAGCAGTGCGCCCCAGATCTCCCAGACCGAGAAGTCGAAGCAGGGGGAGTGGAACATCGTCCAGACGTCGCCGTCGAGCAGTTGGTAGCGGCGGGCGCAGGCGCGGACCAGCGCGACCACGTTGCGGTGCGGGACCTGGACGCCCTTGGGGGTGCCGGTCGAGCCGGAGGTGTAGATGACGTAGGCGGGCGAGCCGGGGTCGACGCGTCCGGCGGACCGCGCGGACGTGGCGGGCGGAGGAGTGGTGTCGGGCAGGTCGGTGCGCAGCAGGGGCAGCTCGGCGAGCAGTTCGGGCACCGGCTGGTCCGAGAGCAGCAGCGACAGTTCGGCGTCGCTCGCCATGAACCGCAGCCGCTCGGGCGGGTAGCCGGGATCCAGCGGGACGTAGGTGTGGCCGGCCCGCAGCACGGCGATCATCGCGACGACGACCTCGCTGGTGCGGGCCAGGTGCAGGCCGATCCGGGCGCCCGGGCGCGGGCAGGCGGCGCGCAGCCGGGCGGCGAGCGACTCGGCGCGGTGCGCGGTCTCCGCGTAGCTCAGCGAGCCGTGCCGGTCGCGCAGGGCGGTGCGGTGCGGGACGCGGGCGACCTGGGCGTCGAAGAGGTCGGTGATCAGGGGGGAGGCGGTCATCCGGGGGCCTTCACTTTCGCGGTCGGACGGCGCGGCGGGCGGAGTCGGGGGGCGGGCCGGGGGCTGGGGTCGGGCTCGGGGTCACCAGGCGAGCCCGACCCGCAGGCGGCGCAGCCAGGCGTCGAGTTGCAGGACCATCTCGGCGTCGGCCCGGCCGAGCCAGCCGCCGCGGTCGAACAGCCGCGGATCCTGCGCCATCCGCCGGGCGGCGGCGCGGTCCAGCAGCGGCAGCACCGGCGCGCCCGGGTCGTCGAGCAGGTCGCGCAGGCGGTCGGCGAGGGCCTGCTTGTAGCCGCGGTGGTAGGTGATCGGGAAGGGCACCTTGGGACGGTCCAGCACCGAGGCCGGCAGCAGGTCGCGGGAGATCTGCCGCAGCAGGCTCTTGTCCCGGCCGTCGAAGGACTTCATCCGCCACGGCACGTTGTAGAGGTAGCCGAAGAGCCGGTGGTCGGAGAACGGGAAGCGGATCTGCAGACCGGCCGCGGTGCCCAGCCGCTCCGAGTGGTTGACGGCCTGCTCGTAGAGCCGGGTCATGTGCAGGTAGTCGATCTCACGCGCCCGGCGGTCGTCGCTTCGTGCCCCGGGCAGGTGCGGCACCTCGGCCCGGGCCTCCTGGAAGCGCTCGGCGCAGAAGGCGGAGAAGCCCACCTTCGCCAGCAGTCCGGGCTCGAAGAGGCCGTTGCCGATGCCGTGCGGCATGCCGAAGGCCTGGGCCCGCTCGATCCACGGGAAGGTCTCGTGACCGGTGGCCTCGCGCTCCTGCTCGGTGATCAGGCCGCCGAAGACGGCGTCCGCCGCCTCGCCGCTGAGGGCGACGGGCGTGTGCTCGGCGACCTGGCGGTAGAAGAGGTAGGGGGTGATGTTCTTGTCGCCGAACGGGGACGGGTGGTCCTTGCCGGCGAGCACCGCGGCGGTGGTCAGCGGGTCGGTCAACTCCTCTGCCTCGACCAGGACTTCGCGGTGTTCGCAGCCGAGCAGGTCGACCACGGCCTGCGCGAAGGGCCGGTCCGGCACCGGCGCGCTGCTGTCGCCGAAGGAGACCGTGAAGGTGCGTGGTGCCCGGCCGGTCCGCTCGCCGACCAGGGCGGTGAGCGCGCTGGAGTCGAGACCGCCGGAGAGCAGCACGGTGGCGGGCCCGCCCGCGGCGTCGGGCACGGTGTCCCGGGCGATCGCCTCCAGCAGCAACTCCCGTGCGGTGGCGATGGTTTCCGTGAGGTCCTGGGTGTGCGGGGCGGCGGTCAGCTCCCAGTAGCGGTGCTCGCTGACGCCGGTGGCGCGGAACCGGAGCAGGTGGGCCGGGCGCACCTCGCGCACGCCCCGCAGCACGCCGTGGCCGGGAGCGCGGACCTGGGCGAGCACCGCGCAGAGCCCGTCGGCGTCCAACTCGGGCCGCACCAGCGGGTGTGCGGCGATGGCGGCCGGCTCGGAGGCGAAGAGCAGGCCGTCCGGCGTGCCCAGGTAGCTCAGCGGCTTGACGCCGAACCGGTCGCGGCAGAGCAGCAGTTCCTCGCTGCGACCGTCCCAGAGGGCGAACGCGAAGAAGCCGTCCAGCCGTTCGGCCGCGCCGATGCCCCAGGCGAGGTACGCGGCGAGCACCAGCTCGGCGTCGGTGCGCGGCACGGCCGCGCCGTCGGTCAGTTCGGCCCGCAGGGCGTCGGCGTTCTGCAGGTAGCCGTCGAAGACGACGGCCAGCGGCCGCCCGCCCAGTTGGGCCAGGGCCGGCCGGCCGTCGCCCGGGTCGGTGTCGTGCGAGCGGACGCCGAGCACGGCGCCGCGCGAGACCCACCGTCCCTCGCGGTGGCGGCCGCGCGCCACCAGCTGCGCCGCCATGGTGGCGGCGGCGTGGCCCTCGCGGGTCAGGTCACGGCGGTGGTCGACCCATCCGGTGATCCCGGGCATGCGTCAACTCCTGTTCGGGGTAGGGGTGCCGGCCAAGATGGTGGCCGGGGCGGGGACGGGGTGGGGGGTCGGGACGGCGGCCGGGGCCAGCAGGGCGGGGGTGAAGGCCTGGGCCACCCAGGAGTCCGCGTACACGGTGTCCAGGTACTTGTCACCGAGGTCGGGGGAGATGACCACCGTCCGTCCGGCGCCCGCGGAGGGGTCCGCGGTCCGTTCGGCGGCGGCCAGCGCGGTGCCGGTGGAGCCGCCCACCAGCAGGCCGTACTCCCGGGCGATCCGCCGGCACATCCGGACCGTGTCGGCCTCGGCGACCACCACCTTCTCGAAGGAGCCGGTGTCCCGGAAGATCTCCGGGCGCCGGCTGGTGCCGAGCCCGGGGATGCGCCGGGCGGCCGCGGGACCGCCGAACGTCACCGAGCCCTCCGAGTCCGCGGCGATGATCCGGGTGTGCGGGCTGTGTTCGGTGAAGAACTCCAGGCAGCCCATCAGGGTCCCCGAGGTGCCGACCCCGACGACCAGCGCGTCGGGCGAGCCGACCACCTTGTACAGCTGCTCGGCGGTCCGCTCGCGGTGGGCGGCGGCGTTGGCCGGGTTCGCGTACTGGTTCACCCAGACCAGGTCCGGATCGCGGGCGGTCCGCTGTCGGATGTAGTCGATCCGGGTCTGCAGGAAGCCGCCGTTGGCGTCCCGCCGGGTCACCGTCACCACGTCCGCGCCCAGCGCCAGCATCGCGAGGCGGGCCTGCCGGCTCACGTTCGGATCGGTCACCAGGGTGAGCGGGTAGCCCTGCTGCGCGCAGACGACCGCGAGGGCGATGCCCAGGTTGCCGGAGGTGGACTCGATCAGCCGCCGGCCCGGGCCCAGGCGCCCACTCGTCTCCAGCTCCCGGACCAGGCCGACGGCGGTCTTGAGCTTGATCGATCCGGCCGGGTTGAGCCCCTCCAGTTTCAGCAGCAGCTGCCCCTGCGGAAGGAACCCCGGCAGATCGAGGAACACGTCGTCCAGGACGATGTCCTGGACCCTGCGGTAGATCACTCGACTCGTCTCCTTCGGTCAGGACGGTGGCGGTGGCGGTGGCGGGGGTCGGGGTCGGGGTGGGGGTGGGAGTCGGGGCCTGCGGTGCGCGGGCGGGTCATGAGGGGGCCCGGGTCACGGTCACCACCTGGTCGGCGGCGGCGAGCAGGTCCGCGTTGTGCGACACCACCACCCAGGCCCCGGGCCACTGCCGGGGCAGCCGCTGCCAGATCTCCCGCGCGGTGGGCCCGTCGAGCGAGGCGTCGCAGTCGTCGACGACGTAGAGCTGCGCCGGCCGGCAGAGCATCCGGGCCAGCGCGAGCCGCTGGCGCTGCCCGCCGGAGAGCCGGTCAGCGGCCCCGGAGTCGAGCCGGGTGTCCAGGCCGAACGGGAGCTCCGCGGAGCCGGGGCGCAGGTTCACCGCGGCCATGGCCTCCGCCAAGCGCTCCGGGGGGACGTCCTCGGCGCCGAGCAGCAGGTTCTCGCGCAGGGTGCCGCGCAGGAAGGTGGGCGACTGGCGGGCGTGGCCCACCCGCGGCGCGCGCAGCCACTCCCGGTTCCCGGCGACCTCGACGCCGTTCCACCGCACAGTGCCGCGCACGCCGGGCTGCAGCGCGAGCAGGGCCCGCACCAGGGTGCTCTTGCCCGAGCCGAGCTCCCCGGTGATCGCGACCAGTCGGCCGGGGCGCACCGAGAAGTCGATGGGCTGCGGGCCGCCGGTGCCCTCGCCGCCGGGCGGGTCGCCGTCCGGCGTGCTGCTGCCGGGTGCGCTCGCGCAGGTCAGGCCGCGGACCGTCAGCTCGTGCAACGGCTCGGTGGCGACGGCGGTGGTGGTGGCGACGGCGGTAGTGGGTTGTGCGGGCGTGGCGGTGGGGTGGGGTGACGGCGTGGCGGTCGGCTGCGGGGGCACCAGCTCGGCCAGCCGCCGGTAGGAGACCCGCCCGCTCTGGTAGCGCGCGAGGATCTTGCCGAAGAAGTACATCTGCTGACCCAGCCAGCCGGTGTAGGTCAGGAAGAGCACCAGCTTGCCGACGCTGAACTCGCCCCGCGCGATCCGCATGCTCTCGGTCAGCAGGACCACCGCCGTGCCGACCAGCACCAGGTTGCGGAAGAGGTCGGACAGCAGGTCGAGGTAGACCTGGTGGCGCAGCTGGATCCGCCGCCGCTCGGTGAACTGCCGTTCCAGCAACGCCAGTCGGTCCTCCACCGCGTCGGCCAGCCGCAGGTCGCGGATACCGGCCAGGGTGTCGGCGATCGCCCCGCCGATCCGGCCCTGGTGCACCCGGGTCTGCGCCTGGAGGTCGGCCACCCGGCTCTTGAGGCCGCTGGACACCCAGAGCCCGCCGAGCAGCAGCACCAGCGGGATCGTCATCACCAGGTCGGTGGCGGCCAGGACGGCGACCGCCACCACCAGCAGCACCGCCCGGTAGATCAGATCGGTGGTCCACTCCAGCAGTCCGCCGATCTCGTCACTGTCGTCGCGCAGCCGGTTGAGCAGCTCGCCGCGGCTCCAGCCCGGGCCGTGCGGGCCCGGCCGGCCCAGCAGGCCGCCCAGGATCCGCACCTTGATCCAGGCACTGGTTCGGAAGACCAGCGTGAAGGTCAGTTGCAGCCCGACCCAGAGCACCACCGCCCGCAGCAGCATCAGCGCGACCGCCGCCGCCAGCAGCCACCAGGCCGCGGTGCCCAGGGTGGGGCGCTGCGCCTGGTCGAGCAGGCGCGAGACGACCGCGCCGATCAGCAGCGGGGCCCCGTAGATGAGGCTCCAGCAGGTCATCGCCGCCAGGTAGCGCAGCCTCAGCCGGCGGCCGGCCTGGTGCAGGAAGCGGGCGAACGGCGCGGCGCCGAAGGCCTGTTCGGATGCCGGGGTCATCGGGCCGGCCCCTTTCCCGCGCCGGCCGCCGCGGTCGGGACCGCCCTGCCGGAGTCGGAGCCGGAGGCGGATTCGGGGTCGGGGTCGAGGGCGGAGCCGGGCGTTGTGGCCGCCGGGGCCGTCGTGGCTGCCCGGAGGGCCGGGACCGGCGCGGCCACCACGCGGCCGCCGTCCAGGGTGAGTACCTCGTCGAAGCCGCCCAGCGTCGCCAGGCGGTGCTCGACCATGACCACCGTCCGGTCGCGGCGCACGGTCTCCAGCAGCCCCGCCCAGCTGCGCTCGGTGCGCGGGTCCATCCGGGAGGCGCCCTCGTCCACGATCAGCAGGCTGTACGGGCGCACCAGGGCGCGGGCCCCGGCCAGCACCTGCGCCTCGCCCGCGGAGAGCGTGCGGGCCCCGGCGCCGACCCGGGTGTGCACGCCCTGCGGGAGGGCGCGCACCCAGCCCGCCGCGTCCAGCCGCTCCAGCACCTCCCAGACCCGTGCCTCGGGGATGCCGTCGTCGAAGAGCGTGACGTTCTCCCGCACCGAGGCGGCGAAGACGTGCGCGCGCTGGCTCAGCACGGTCAGCCGGCGGGCGAACTCGGCGGGTGGCAGCAGGCTCGCGTCGACCCCGCCGATCAGCACCCGCCCCCGGTCCGGCGCGGCCAGCCCGCAGAGCAGGTTGACCACGGTGCTCTTGCCCGCGCCGGTGGGCCCCACGATGCCCAGGCTGCGCCCGGCGGGCACGGTGAAGGAGACCCCGCGCAGCACGGGCACCTCGCCGTAGCCGAAGCCGACCTGCTCGAAGACGACCTCCAGCGGACCGGACGGTAGGACGGGCGGCGGGGCGGCCGGTGGGACGGGCGGCGGATCGGCCGGTGGGCGGGTCCGTGCGTGTGCCGGGGCTTCGGGCTCCAGCGAGCGGGCGGCGATCGCCAGCACCGCCATCATCTGCTGCATCTGGCCGGCCTGGGAGGAGAGGTCCTCCAGCGGTCCCTGCAGCACGTTGACGTACAGGTAGATCAGGGTGAGCGTGCCGACGTCGATCGTGCCGTGCTGCAGGCCCCGCAGCCCGAAGCCGAAGCCGAGCCCGAACGCCACTGCGAAGAAGACCTGGGTGAGCGGCCAGAACGCCCGGCCGGCCAGGTAGGCGCGGCTCTCCGTGCGGTACAGCGCGGCCAGATCGGCCTCGGTCCGGCCGGCGGCCCAGTCCGTGGCACCCAGCGAGAGCAGGTCCTCGCGGGCGGCCAGCGCGTCGCCGACGAACCCGAAGAGCTCCGCCTGCTGCTCGCGGGCGGCCCGCCAGCGGCGCACCGAGACGCGGGCCAGCCGGGCCAGCGCCAGGTAGACGGCCAGCGCGAGCAGCGCGATGCCGGCGCCGGCGGCCGGGACCGTCAGGACGGCGGCGATCAGGGCGCCGATGCCGACGCCGGCGTTGCCGACGGTGCGGAAGCCCGCCTCGGCCAGCGCCTTGCCGACGATGTTCGCGTTGCCCTCCACCCGCTCCAGCACGTCGCCGACCGGGCGGCTCTCCACCTCCAGCACCGGCCGGTCGATCAGCGCGTGCCGCAGCAGGCGCCCGCGCAGCCGGCCGGCGATCCGCCAACTCGCCCGCACGGCGAGGTCGAAGCCGGCCACCCGGGCCGTGCCGCCGACCAGCGCCACCGCCAGGTAGCCGAGCGCCAGGGTGACCAGCACCCGCTGGTGGCCGCCGCCGACCGCCACGTCGACGAAGCGCTGGACCAGCAGCGGCGCGGCGAGGGTGGCGAGCACGCTGACCGTCAGCACGCCGAGCGCGACCAGCGCCACCGCGCGCACCGGGCGGAACGCGTGGTAGAGCAGGCGCAGGCCGGCCGTTCGCTCCTGGTTCATCGGGCCGCCGTCCCCGTCGCGACTGCCGTCCCCGTCCCCGTCGCGGCCGCCGGGCCGGTCGGGTCTGCCGGGGCCGTCGGGGCCGTCGCCGGGGTGGGGTCGGGGGCTGCTGCCGCGAGCTGGTGGCGCACCACCTCGACCACCTGCTCGGCCTGCTCGTCGAGGTAGAAGTGCCCGCCGGGGAACCAGTGCAGCCGGCAGGCCGCCACGGTGTGCCGGGCCCAGGCCGCCGCGGCCTCGGCGGACACCTGAGGGTCCTCGGTGCCGTTGAGCACGGTGACCGGACAGCGCAGCGGCGGGCCCGGGCGGTAGCGGTACTCCTCGGCCGCCCGGTAGTCGGCCCGGATCACCGGCAGGACCAGCCGCAGCAGCTGCGGGTCCGCCAGTACGGCGGCCTGTGTCCCGCTCAAGCGCTTGAGGTCGTCGATGAGCTCGACGTCCCCGGCCAGGTGCAGCTGCTCCGGCGGGCGGGGCTGCGAGGGCGCCCGGCGCCCGGAGACGAAGAGGGCCGGTGGGGTGGTCCCGGCGGCCTGCATCCGCAGGGCCACCTCGAAGGCGACGGTGGCGCCGTAGCTGTGGCCGAGCAGCGCCAGTGGCCGGTCGCACCAGGGCTCCAGCTCGGCGGTGACCCGGTCGGCGGCCTCCCGGGCGTCGGTGATCAACGGCTCACCGCGCAGGTCCTGGCGGCCGGGGTACTGGACCGCCAGCACCTCGACCTGCGGGGCGAGCGCCTGTGCCAGGGCGAACCAGTAGCTCGCCGAGCCGCCCGCGTGCGGGAAGCAGGCCAGCCGGACGGGTGCCCCGTCGGCGGGCCGGAAGCGGCGGATCAGGGTGGAGCGCGTGGCCGTGCTCATCGGGTGGGGTCGCCTTTCGTCGTCCGTCGGGCCGGTGGCGGGCAGCCGTCCAGGGCTCACGAGCCGGCTCCCGGCTGCTTGAGGAGCTCGACGATCGGCCGGTCCGCCACCAGGGCCCGCAGGACATCGAGCAGCCGCGCGAGCAGCCGCTCGGCCCGCTCGGCCGAGAAGAGCTCGGTGGCGTAGGTGAGCGAGAGCCGCAGCCGTCCGGGCGAGCGCCAGAAGGCGAACTGCAGGTCCGCCTCCTTGGCCCGGACCGGCAGTTGCCGCGGTTCGAAGGCCGGCAGCAGCCGCGCCGGCTCCGCGGTGGGTGCTGCCTCGTTGAGCGCGACCAGCACGTCGAAGAGCGGTGCCCGCTCGGGCCCGCGCCGCCAGCCCAGGTCGCGCATGGTCCAGCCGTACGGGTACTCCTCGTGCCGCAGCGCCCGCAGGCCGTCGTGCTGCGCCCGGGTCAGCAGCGAGCGCACGTCGTCGTCGGGCAGCACCCGCAGGCGCAGCGGGACGGTGTGGGCGAAGAAGCCGACCCCGTCCTCCAGCGCCTGCCGTCCGCGCCCGCGGGTGTAGGAGCCGAGCGTGATGTCGGTCAGTCCGGTCTCGGCCAGCAACAGCAGGCTCACGGCGCAGCGCGCGACGACGAACTCGGTCACCCCGAGCCGGCCGGCCAGCACGGCGACCTGCTCGGTCAGCTGATCCGGGACGGAGAGCAGCACGCGTTCGCCCGCCAGCGACGCCACCGGCGGCCGCGGGTGGTCGGTGGGCAGTGGGACGATCACCGAGGCGCCCGCCAACTCGCCCTGCCAGAAGTCCTGGTGCTCGCGCAGCCGGTCCCCGGTGAGCCGCTCGGCCCGCCAGCCGGCCGCGTCCTTGTACTGCACCGGATCGGCGAGGGGAACCGGCGTGGTGCCGGCGCCTGCCAGGGTGCCGCCCAACTGCTCGTACAGCGCCCGCCAGTCACGCAGCAGGACCTCGACCGTGCGGCCGTCGGAGACCAGTTGGTGCATCGAGACCAGCAGCGACCAGTCGACCGGCCCGGTGCGCAGCAGGTCGGCGCGGACCAGCGGTTCGGTGCCGGTGCGGAACGGCTCACGGATCCGCTGCTCGGCGAATCGCCGGGCGGCGGTGGCGGGTTCGGCCTCCGCGCGCAGGTCGTGGACGGCGAACGGCAGCGGCAGGGCGCCGGGTGCGTGCACCGTCTGGGTGGCCGGGCCGGTGCCCCGGCCGTCGGTGGTGGCGCGGTCGCCGGTGGCGGGGCCGTCCGCGCCGCCGTCCGCCTCGAAGGTGGTCCGCAGGCTCTCGTGCCGGGCCAGCAGGGCGGCGAAGGCCTGGCCGAGCAGGGCGGGGTCCAGCGGGCCCTGCAGGTCGAGCAGGTCGTTGCGGTTGAAGGCCGCGCGCTGCGACACGCGGTCCTCGATGTCCAGCAGCAACTGCTGGGTCGGCGCGAGCGGGTAGCGGCCCGGGCCGCCCAGGGCCGGGATCGGCTCGTCCGCCGCCGTTCCCTGGCCCGGCAGCTGCCGGGGCCGGGCCCGCCCGGGGCGGCCCCCGCCCCGCCCCCCCCCGCCCCCTGGCCCGGCAGCTGCCGGGCCAGCGCGGCGATGGTGGGCCGGGCGAACAGGTCCTCCAACTCCACGGCGACACCGAGGCGGGAGCGGATCCGGGAGAGGATCTGCACCGCCCGCAGCGAGTTGCCGCCCAGGTCGAAGAACCGGTCGGTCACCCCGACCCGGTCCAGGCCCAGCACCTCCTGCCAGATCTCCGCCAGGGCCAGCTCGGTGGCGGTGCTCGGGGGTACCGCGAGGGCCGACGGCGCGGGGACGGCCGAGCGTTGCAGGGCCCTGCGGTCGATCTTGCCGTTGGGTGTCAGTGGCACCCGGTCGATCTCGACGAAGTCGGTGGGCACCATGTGCTGCGGCAGCTCCCGGGTGAGCACGGCCCGGCACTCGTCGAGCGAACTGCCGCCCTCCAGCAGCACGTACGCGCAGAGCCGGTCGCGCCGCGGGCCGCCGACGGTGACCACGGCGGTGCGCACGCCCGGGCACCGGCTCACCCGGTGCTCCACCTCGCCCAGGTCGATCCGGTAGCCCCGGACCTTGACCTGGCTGTCGGTGCGGCCGAGGTACTCGAGCACGCCGTCGGCGGTCCAGCGCCCGCCGTCACCCGTGCGGTACATCCGCCGCTCCGGCGCGAACGGGTCCGCGCCGAAGGCCCGGGCGCTCTGCTCGGGTGCGTGCAGGTAGCCGCGCCCCACGCCGATGCCGGAGACGTGGATCTCGCCGCGCACCCCCGGCGGGCAGATGCGCAGGTGCTCGTCCAACACGTAGATCAGCGTGTTGTGGATCGGGCGGCCCAGCGGGACCGAGTCGGTGGTGACCGGCTTGGTGATCAGGTGGTGGGTGATGTCGTCGGAGGCCTCGGTGGGCCCGTAGGCGTTGACCACCGGCGTGGCCGGGAAGGCCCGCAGCCAGCGGTTGACCAGCTGCGGGAGCACCGCCTCGCCGGTCACCAGCAGGAACTGCAGGCTCTCCAGGGCGATCGAGCCCTCCGAGCGCTCCCAGGAGTCCAGCAGGGTGTCCAGGTAGGACGGCACCACCTCCAGGACGGTGACCTTCTCGGCCGCCAACTGCTCGGCGAAAAGCAGTGGTTGCAGCTGCTCGGACTCCTCGATGATCACCGTTCGGCCGCCGGCGAAGAGTGCGGCGAACATCTGCCAGACCGAGATGTCGAAGCTGTTGGAGGCGTTCTGCACCACCACGCTCCGCTCGTCGATCGCCAGGTCCTGGATCTTGGCGTGCAGGTGGTTGAGCATCCCGAGGTGCTCGACCATCGCGCCCTTGGGGGCGCCGGTGGAGCCGGAGGTGTAGATCACGTACGCGAGCGCGGAGTCGTGGTCGCCTGCGGCGGGGGCCTGGTCGCTGGGGGCGGGGGCGGGGGCGATGGCACGGTCGTCGTCGGTGAGGTCGTGGTCGTCCCGGTCGGCGGCCGACTCCGGGGTCAGCTCGACGGTCCGGCAGCCGTCCGCACTCAGGTCGGGTGCCCCGGCCGGCAGCCGGGCCGGGTCCACCAGCGCCAGCTCCACCCCCGACGAGTCGAGCACCGAACGGACGAACGCGGCCGGGTACTTGGGGTCCAATGGCAGGTAGGCCGCGCCGCACTTCCAGAGCGCGAGGATCGACTCCACCATCAGGATCGAGCGGTCCATGACGAGCGCCACCACGGCCCCCGGCCGCACCCCGAGCCCGTCCGCGAAGTACCGGGCGAGCCGGTTCGCCCGTGCGTTGAGCTCCCCGTAGCCGAGCCGGTGCGGGCCGCAGGAGAGCGCGGGGCGTCCCGGGTCGAGGGCGGCGGTCCGCTCGATTGCCCGGTGGATGGTCAGCGCCGGGTCGAAGGCGAACTCCCGGTGCCCCAGCGTGCGGACCCGCAGTTGCTCGTCCTCGGAGAGCAGTGGCAGCCGGCCCAGCGCGGCCTGCGGGCGGTCCAGCACCGCCGTGAGCAGGGCATCGAGCGCCTCCCACAGGCCGTCGGCGAACTGCGCGTCCAGCAGCCGGGTGTCGTAGCGGATGACCCCCTCCAGGGTGCCCGCCACCTCCGCCAGCATGATGTTGAGCGGGAAGACGCTGGTGCCCAGCGTCACCGGCAGCGGCGTCGCGCGCAGGTCAGGCCCGAACGGGCCCTCGGCGGCTAGGGGTTGGGACGACTGGGTCGGCTGCGCGGCCGGGCCGGCGAACTGCTCGAACTCGATCAGGACGTCGAACAGGTTGGCGCCGTGGATCAGTTGGCGCTGCCGGAGGTCCTGGACGAGCTCCTCGTACGGGTGGTCGAGGTGGCGCAGTGCGTCGCCGAGCGTGCCGCGGACCTGGTCGACGAGCGCGGCGAAGCCGTCCGCCGCGTCCACCGTCAGGCGCAGCGGCACGGTCCGCACCAGCATGCCGACCGTCTGCTCGACCTCCGCGCGTCCGCGCCCGGCCACCGAGGTGCCGAGGACCAGCTCGCCGTGCTCGCTGAAGCGGGCCAGCACGGCGGCGAACGCACCGAGCAGCGCGCCGAAGGGGGTGACCCCGCTCTGCTGCGCGAACTCCTTCAGCCGGGCCCAGAGCGGTGCGGACAGCCGGTAGCCGCGGTAGGCCCCGCTGAACGCGCCCGCCTCGGCGGACTGCGGGCGCACCGGCAGGTCGAGCGCGGTCGGGACCTGGGCGAAGCGGTCGAGCCAGTACGCGGCGGCCGCCGCACGCCGCTGCGGGGCGTGCTGCTCCTGACGAACCAGGTGGTCCCGGTAGCCGATGCCGGGCGGCGGAAGCACCGGGCCGGGTCCGGGTCGGGTGCCGTCGGGGCGGGCGTCACGCGCGTACAGGGCCCCGAGATCGCGGACCAGCAGCTGCAACGACCAGCCGTCGGCCACCAGATGGTGGGTGCACAGGGTCAGCAGGTGCTGCTCGCCCGAGGAGAGCAGCTGGACCCGCAGCAGCGGTCCGGCCGCCAGGTCGAACGGGCGGGCGGCGAACTCCCGCGACGGTTCCGGCACTTCCGACCCGGCGGGCAGCGGCTCGGTCAGCACGGTGTGCTCCAGCAGTCCGGCGCACTCCGCCGCCGGCCGGATCCGCTGGCGCAGCCGGCCGTCGGTGAAGGAGAAGACCGCGCGCAGGGCGTCGTGCCGGGCCGCCAGCGCGTCCACCGCGCGGGCCAGCGCCCCGGCGTCCAGCGCGCCGGTGAGCCGCAGACTGCGGGTGAGGTTGAAGGCGACCGAGCCGCCCTCGAACTGCGCGGCCAGCCAGATCGGGAGCTGGGCGGGGGAGGCGTCGAACGGTGCCGGGTCGACGGCGGGCTCGGGCTCGGATTCGGGGGCGGGTGTGGCCGCTGGGCGCTGAGTCCGGAGCTGGGTCGGGTCGACCGGCGCCGCTTCGGCGCGGGCCTCGTCGATCAGCTCGGCGAGGGCGCGCGGCGTGTCGTGGTCGAAGATCGCGTACTCGTCCAACTCGACGTCGAAGAGGTCACGCAGGCGGTTCATCACCTGGAGGCCGTTGATCGAGTCGCCGCCCAGGTCGAAGAAGGAGACCTCGGGGTCGACCGACTCCAGGCCCAGCACGTCCCGCCAGACCGTCATCACCCCGTCGAGGGCGTCGGCGGGGGCCGCCCGGCGGCCGGACGGGTCGGTCGGCACCAGGGCCGCCGGGGCTGCCGGGATCGCCGGGGCCGGCGGCTGGGCGTCCGGCAGCCAGCAGCGGATCCGCTGGAACCGGTAGGAGGGCAGTTCGATCCGCCGGCCGGTGCCGGCGGTCCGCTCCCAGCGCCAGCGCGCCCCGGCCCGGTAGAGGTCGCCGAGGAAGTCGGCGAAGGCGTCCGCCCGGTCGGCGAGCGCGACCACCCGGTAGCCGGCCCCGGCACCCGTCGACCCGCGCCGCCCGGCCCGCCCGGCCGGCGCGCCCCGCACC